>CAUZJA010000075.1:0-11752 GCA_963579925.1 Dehalococcoidia bacterium
CGTGGAGCGATTTCACCCCGGAGATGGTCATGCCATCTGGGCGGTCTTCCACCTCACCGCCCGCCGCCCGCAGCCACGCTACGGTTGCCGCAATCCGATCAGATTCCTTGACTCGCAACTCTTCGGCCTCGGTGATCACAGTCTCGCCATCAGCAAGAGCCGCGGCGACTGCGATCACTGGTACTTCATCAATCAGCGACGGAATCAGGTCACCGCCAATATGCACGCCTCGCAGCTTGCTGGAACGAGCAATCAGATCGCCCACCGGCTCGCCCGCCGAGTCGCGCGCGTTCACAATTTGGATATCAGCGCCCATCTGCTCCAGCACGGTCAGGAGTCCTGTGCGAGTGGGGTTCAGACCAACGTTTCGTACCGTGATCTCCGCATCGGGGTGCGTAATTCCAGCCACCAGCCAGAACGCAGCAGAGCTGATGTCACCGGGGATGTCCACATCCACTGACGAGAGATCGCACGGCGTGATCGAGACGTCGGGGTCATCCTCAACCACCGGTGCGCCCATCGCCCGTAGCATGCGCTCGGAGTGGTCCCGGGACGCAGCGGGAGATCTCACGGTGGTCGTGCCTTCTGCACGCATTCCGGCGAACAACAGGCACGATTTCACCTGAGCGCTCGCCACGGGCTGACTGAAATCGATGCCGTGCAGTTCACCGCCGTGAAACACAATCGGGGCATGCCTGCCGTCATCGCGGGCTGAGATATTTGCCCCCATCTGGCGCAACGGGTCGATGACCCTGCCCATGGGGCGAGATCGAATCGACTCATCGCCGTTAAGGATTGACTGAAAATCGCGACCCGCCAGAATGCCTGACATGAGGCGGGTCGTAGTGCCGCTGTTACCCGTATCCAGAATGTCGCCGGCTTCGGTGAGCCCATTCATTCCTACGCCTCGAACAACCAGGGAGTCGCCAAGGCCATCGCTACCGGGTGAGCGACGGATGTCCACTCCTAGTGCCCGGAGGATTCCAACCGTAGAGGTGCAATCTTCGCCGGAAGAGAAGTTGGTTACACGCGCTTCTCCGTTGGCCACGGCGTTGAGCATCGCTGCACGATGAGATATCGATTTGTCACCGGGTGGCGAAATCGTGCCTCGCAGTTTTGAGGGTCTTGATACCGTGACGGCCTTTACCGTGCCAGAGCCGCCATTGCTCAAAACTTATCGTACTTTGGGTTGCGGTTGGCCCGCAGCTTTTCCGCAACGCCGTAGCCAACCAGCACGCCCAGCATCATGTCACCGCTAGTGGGCAGTTCGGGTCGCTGGATTTCAGCCGGGGAGATGTTGTTCTCCCAGCGGAGTCTCGCATCCCAGGCCTGGTTCATCGTTTCTGCCAACGGACCATCGGGATCTGCACGGTCTTCGCTCTCAAGCATCGTCCGGAAGTCATTCAGTTCAATAATCATCTGTTCGATCCAGTGGATCGTCATTTCAGAGTTGGCCGTGAGAGCTCCCAGATTGGTCGCGGGATCAATTCCTGCCGCACTTGATGCATCACCAAATTGCTCCGTGGCAAACTTGCTGATCTCCCTCCAGGAAGGGCTACGTGCAGCGGTTAGCATCATGGCATTGGAGACAATAACGGGGAGGTTCGCCGCCGCAGCAAGGTAGCTGTCATGCTCTTCGGAGCTAATGAAAAATGCTGTAGCGCCAAGGTCTTCAATCAAGCGAATCGTGCCGCGCACGGCCTCCTGAGGTGCCTTTGGCGATGGCGCTGCGGCCCATTTCGCGCCCTCAAACGCCGCACCGGTGGCGTCTTCAATACCGCGACCAGATACCAGCGGGTATGTGGAAACGAAACCAACGGAATTGGGCAGCAATTCTTCCGCCCAACTGGTGATATCAGTGGCTGTGTTCGTTGTGTCAATCACAGTCGCGCCCGGACTCAGGTAGTTAGCCATATCCTCAAGAACGGAGCGCGCCGCATTGGCGGGAGTGGCGATGACAACCTTGTCCGCGCCTTTTATGGCATCAGGCATGGACCATTCGCTTTTATCCAACGCACCAGTTTTATCGGCCTTCTGCTGAACTCCAGTATCGTAGTCAAATCCAACTACTTCATACTTTTTCGAGTGGTTCAGCCGAAGGGTGTAACCAATTGAAGAGCCAATGTAGCCAAGCCCAATTATTGTTATTCGTTCCATAAATATACCGCCCGGATGCTCCCAGAAACTTAAAGTTCGTACAGCGTCATCGTTTGAGGTGATAAGTCAGCATACAACGCTCACCTCACGGAGTGACCAGATGCAGATTCGATTATCAGGTCCGCGAATGGGACAAGTACGTTTGAAAGAATACCCACAGGCGTGAGGAATTCAAGGAAGAGCAACACCCCGAGGGGGCCGAAGCCGTACCGACCCAATTGGTTGAATCTACGAGCGGCAGGGACAGGAAGGATGCCAACAGCAAGCTTGAATCCATCTAGTGGTGGGAGTGGAATCAAGTTGAACACCGCCAGAAATGAGTTCAACAGGATGCCGTACGCCAGGAAGTCAGCAATCATCGATTCTGCTGTGCCGCCGGATAGAGGTGCGTTGAATGATGGGGATCGCCAATCGAGCAAGCCTGCGCGGAATGGCAGAGCAAACAGTGTGGCGAGCAGCACGTTGGATATAGGACCAGCGGCCGATACGAGCGCCATGCCGCGCCTTGGGTCAACAAACATGTTCATTGGATTGACCGGTGTTGGCTTCCCCCATCCGAAGAAGACGAGCAGGAAGAGAATCGCACCGTTGGGGTCGATATGAGCTCTGGGGTTCAACGTGACGCGCCCCTGGGAGAATGCCGTCCGGTCACCCAGGCGCAGCGCTGTCCAGGCATGAGTAGCCTCATGAACGGTTACAGCGCTGGCCGCTCCAAACGCCACGACAAGTAGTAGGGCGAACCACGTCGAGGGGTCATTGCGCAGCAGGTCAAAGTTGGTTAGTAACACGAGATGTGAGGAGACATAGCGAGGTTTCTCAGCCCGCTATGCCGACCTAAAAGTCTTCTTCTTCTTCTTCGTGCTCGTGCTCATGTTCGTGATCATGATCTTCTCCGTCAGCACTGCCTGATGACGTTTGCGCTGACACAGGCTCGTCTTGGTGGTTCCGAGGCTTGCGAGCTTCCAGGCCGTTTACCCGTTCACGAAGCGTGGAGAGTGCATCATCAGATATTGAGTCAAGATCAACAATGACTGCGTCGCACGGAAGGTCGCGAAGTCGCTCAAGTTCCTCGGCCTCAGGCGACTCACTTACTCGAAGGAAGATGTGCTTGCTGACCATTGAGATAGAAGCTTGATAGCTCATCAGCGCGGCAACCGTCAGTTCACCAACTTTCGTGGTGTAGTCAACGGTCAGGAAATCGAACGGCAGATCATCCAGGACGTGGGCATCCTGCTCCTTTACGTCCAACGGCAATGCGATGCCCTTCGCCATTCCGTCGTCCCGAAGGACCGAGGCGTGAACGTCTGTGGAGTCGATCAGAACCAGATCGCAGCCCGCATCCTTCAATGTATCCATCTCATCATGGCTAATCTTGGAGGCCTTGATGCCCCAGACGACGTCTTTGAGGGCCTCGGTAGCTGTCTTTGCCGGAACGCCATCCAGAAGCAGCGCATCCACAGATTCCACATTTGAGGAGTCCAGGAATGCTTTGGCTTTGGAGGGAGAAGTCTGACCGATGATGAGGAGGGCGGGGTTTTGCTTTGTTTCGACCCTTCGACCGAATCCCATCGGTGCGGGGTCGGTCTTGCCAAGGTTGTGCAGGCGCTCGATCAGCTCAGGCAACAGGTGGGTCTCCATCGTTTGATTGGTGGTCGGATCCCTTGCGTAGGAACTCTTCTACTTCCGCCACAAGGGCGTCAGTGTCGGCCTCAAGGAACGTGTTCTGGTCCTCGTCCTCATCGGAATCCGAGTCATATTTCTGTTCAAGTTGTTTCACGTAGCCCTTGACCTGATCCTGGTCTTCAAGGGCGCGCTCGATGGTTGTCGCAAACTCTTCAGAGCGATTCTGAAGTCGTTGGACATCCATCGGTTGAGATACAAATTGTTGGGCGGCCTGCACAAGCGCCAGTGTCACCACCGGGTTCGGGCGCACCTGCAAGTAGTGGGGTGCGTGACCCCAGATGCTGGCGGACTCAATGCCAACTTTTGAGACCGCGTCAATCACCACAGAAGTGATACCTGTAGGACCTTCATAGCGGGACGGGCCCCATTGGATATGCGACAGATCGGCACCCAGTTCAGTACTTGTAGCACTTGAGGTGACCCGCGGCGGGCGCGTGTGCGGAACGGCATCCAGCAACGCGCCCAGCGTTACCACCAACTCCACGTTGCACGTCTTCACCACATCTAGAATCAACTCAGAGAAACGGCGCCACTTGAGCTGAGGCTCAGAGCCGATCATGATCACCACATCGCGCTCTTCAGGATCTTCTGGTCGCCACGCGTAGAAGCGGTACTTTGGCCACTTGATTCGGCGATTGCCAGATCGGGTCGTCGATATAGTCGGCCGTTGTTCCGTGTAGAGATGAAACTCTTCCGGGTCGATTGCCGCAAAGCGTCGAGCACCGAGGTGCCTGACCATATAGCGAGCAGCGCGCGTAGCCGCTTCAGACGCGTCAGGCCAGCCTGAAAATGCGGTGAAGAGGATGGTGCGCTTCAGTTGTGGTTTTTCGAAATATTCGAGTTCTGACAAATCTAATCAGTACTTTGTGTTGTCGGTTATCGTGAGGATTCGGCCGCCGTGGCCCTGGGTTCACCAGTAGAAATGCCTATCCGCGAGTTTAGCACTGAGCACGGGGTGCGCTCTATTCCAATTGGAGACAACTACCTACCCCGCGTGATGTAGTTCACCAGTTCAACGTCAAATGGGAGAGTCTCAGTGTCCACCCAGTGGCGCTTTTGTGCCGGTGGGAGATCGATTGGAAGGCTTGCACTGAGTTCATCGTAGGCAATCGATGCGAGATCAGGCAGTGATGCCACATCTTCAGCGTTGTACCGGATCAATGTCTCCATCGCGCCTTTCTCACCCTCATCAGCCATCCGCCAGAGCGTAATTGCGTCCCTGCCACTAAGTTTGGAGAGCGCAGTTTCCCGGCCCACTCCCAGCGCTTGCTCAATTCGTTTCAATCCGCCGGTGTAGCCGGCCTTTTTCATTGCGTATCTCAAATCTAGATGTGCGGCGTGGTCAAAAAGATCGTCCTGCCCGGATTGTCGAAATTCGTGCCTCAAAAACGGCAGATCAAAACTTGCGCCGTTGAATGTAACGATCAACTTGTTCTTTGAGATCGCTTCTGGAAGATCTTCCAGATTCTCTCCGCGGGTGTAGGCCGTGAACCCGGTCCGGTCCAAAACGCCAACCATGGTGACGACTGCGTCACCGGCAGAGAGGCCAGTGGTCTCGATGTCCAGGAACGCGGCGGCGTCAATGAAGTCCTGATAGAGACGCCACCTGTCTGAGCCAAGAATGGCGTCATTGAAATGCCGTGCGTTGCGATCTTCAAGCGCCGCTCGACCAGCATCGAGATCAGGCTCAGCAATCCACTTTTCTAGCGCTGCTGCTGGCGCTGCAGTCCAGTCAGTAATCCCAGCATCCCAGATTTTCTGTTCAACTGAGTGCCGGACGCCGGGGAACACAACAAAAGAGTTTGGAATCATCGTGCAGCAAATCTAGCTGCCCAGGCACCAATGTGCCAGACGTACCTGTCGGAAACTATCGAACGCCGGTGGCGCGATCTCGGAAGGTTTGACCTGCCTCTGTCAGGTTGGCCCCGATGTGGCGGCCGTCAAACAGCGTTACACCCGCATAACCGTCGGTATTACAGCCAGTGATGTCGTGATACGAAATGTACTGAAACCATCGCTCAACGTTAAGTACCGCGGCGTTGTCCTCAAGCCAATCATAGACAGAATTCAAATAGGCGGTCGTTGATCCTTCCTGATACGTACCGTCAGGAAACGGGAGACCGTTACAGCCCGGCTCGTCGAACCGAATGTTGTCCCAGCCCCAGTGCAGGCCGACCTCTGTAACCCAGATGGGCTTGTGTTTTTGCGCAGGGATTCCGTCCAACCACACCCGCAGGCCCAAGATTTGATTGGTGACTATTTGTGGATTGATCGTTGGAAGGTCATTCCAAACAAGCGGATAAGCATTCACCGTCCAGATATCAATGGGGGGCTCTTCACCAGTCCTAAAGAAATATGCCTCCCTGAATTCAGGAATCCAGTCGGTTCCCCTGGGGAAAGTAGCGTTGCATCCCAGGCAGGTAAAGAGCCAGTTGAGTTGCGGAGGACTGGCTATGCGGGCGGTGGAGTCCGCGGTTTTTATCGCTTTGTAGATAGCCTGCAGATCATCAATGATGTTTTCGACGGTATACCCATCGTCGACTCGCCGATTCGGCTCGTTTGCGATAACCCATACAGCACCGGGATTCGCTTCTGCCAAATGGAAGAGGTCCACATCGGTGGGGCCGGTTTCCCGAGAGTTGATATTTGGAAGACTTCCGACAAACATGATTTTGTTTGTGCCATCGGGGGCGTCTGGGCGATAACCCCCGTCAAGAAACCAGGTGGCCCCCAATTGTTCGAGGAACCATTCCTGCTCCACTGGATTTTGTGTATGTAGGATTATCCCGAACCGATCATCCGGAACGGGAACTGGCGTTGGCGTATTTGTGGCGACGGTGGGCACTGGCGTGTGAGTCGGTGTAGCCGTAGGGGTAACTGCCGGTGTTGCGAGAACGATAGCCGTTGGGGTTGGCAGAGGGGCTGCTGTTGGTATTTGAACTGGCGTTGGCGTTGGTGTTCGAGTAGGCCGCGCCGTGGGCCTTGGCGTGGCGCCAGGAACATCCGTAGGCGTTGGGAATGGAGTTGCGGTTGGCGTTGCCGTCGGGATTAGCGCAACGGTGGCGATCGGTATCGGCGTGGCGCTGGCGGAAACCGGCGTTGGTGTATCGACGATGGAAACTGCGGTTGGTGTATCGACGATGGAAACTGCGGTTGGTGTCGCGCCAGGTGGATTGACCGTGGCGGTACCGCCCGGCTGGACAGTTGCCGTTGCTACTTCGGGATCATCCCCTGCAGACGGAGTGATCGCTATCGTCGTCGGTGTCGGCCTGATATCTGGCGTTGGATCGGCGTTCGTGGACTTTCCGGACACATCGTTCGGAAGCGCTGGCGTTGCAGTAGGAACAGGAAGATACGGCTCTCCTCCATTGTCTGGAGTGCCCACCAGACCGGGGATATCTCCCGCGGTACCACCGTTCTCAACCGTCGGTTCCTGCGAATCCACGGGTGCAGAAACACTTGTTGACGTAGGCGAGTTGATCTCTTCAGGATCGTTGCTACCGCACGCGGAAATCACCACCGCGAATAACGCGGCGAAAATTAGTGCGAATATTTGTCGCCGAGATCCCATAAAAGACAGTATGAAGTCGCTTAGCGCATCTCACAATGGTTGTATTACTCCATTTGTGATGACAGTGATCGTCACGAAACAAGACAATCGATAGGCATTTGCAGCGAGTGTGTAGTTCTTTAGTGATATTACGCGCTGCTCAGCGAAGAAACATTTCGTTCATTTATTTGATCTCTAATACAAACCCAAACATGGACTCATACTCCCATTCCATTTACAATCGTAATAGTCCGTTGATTGGTTCGATACCTGTGGTACCCCCCGGCCCCGGAGTTTCAGACCAAACATGAGGATGCAATGGACATAATTAGGGGGAGCGGGAAGACATTTCATGAGCCTGAATATCGTCGACGCTGATATCAAAGAACTCAAGCAGTCCAGAAGCAGAGGCCGCGTTCGATCGGCTGAAACCAAGGCACTGGTTGAGGCGATTGATTCGCTAACTCCAGGTAAAGCAAAGGCGATCAGCCTTGCACCGGGTCAAGACCCTGCAAAGATTCGGGCGAAGCTTGCGTACGCCGCCAAAGTGGCTGGCAAGAAGCTCAAGATAGTTGTTGAGGAAGACCGAATTCTGTTCGCACGCGGCCCCGGAAGGCCCCGTAAACGAGCCTGAGTCTCCAACACAGCGCTGCCTTTGCGACAACCTGAGCCTTACGGCTAAGGGCTGAACGCTCCGCCAAACTACTTACAATAGTTCGAATTCTTTGACGTCATTTGCGACTTCAAATTTCGCGTCCGTAACTTCAGAAATGTTCTCGGGAATCCACCCGGGTGCCATTTCGATAAGTTCTAATCCTCGTTCGTCCACTTTGAACACGGCGATATCAGTGACGATTAGACTCATGCATCCCTGACTTGTTAGTGGGTAAGTGCATTCTTGAACAATTTTTGATGCACCCGTGCGGTCGTTGTGCTCCATTGCGGCGATAACTCTTTTCGCCCCAACCGCCAGATCCATAGCGCCACCCACGTTGCCAACTCCCCTGGACGGCAAGAACCAGTTCGCCATGTCGCCCGTTGCGGAGACCTGTAGCGAACCCAGAACGGTCACGTCAATATGGCCGCCACGAATCATTGCAAACGCCTCTGCTGAGTCGAAGAACGCCATGCCCGGAACTGGTTCCAGGAACTGGCCACCAGCGTTGATCAGGTCAACGTCACCGTTGCCTTCGCCCGCGAGAGGCCCGCAGTTCAGAACACCACTTTCACTGTGATACAAAAGTTGCACACCCGGTGGCACGAAATCTGAGCAGAGCGTTGGAATGCCGATGCCCAGATTCACCACATCGCCGTCCTGAAACTCCTTCGCCACCCGCATCGCGAGAATCTCGCGTTCCAGACGTGGCGCAGGGTCGTTTGGCATACTCATGCGTTTGAGTTCCTTGCCACGATCCGGTCGATGTAAATACTTGGCGTGTCGACCCGCTCTGCATCGATACCGCCAGGCTCAACAATCTCGTCCACTTCTGCGATTGTTACGTCCGCAGCGGTGGCCATCGGCATGTTGAAGCTGCGAGAGGTGCCGGAGTAGATCAGATTGCCAACCTTATCTGCCTTATGCGCTCGAACCAGTGCAAAATCGGCACGCATGCTGAGTTCAAGGACATTTTCACGGCCGTCAAACACGCGGGTCTCTTTGCCTTCGCCCAGGTCAGTACCCGCGGCTGTGGGCGTGTAGAACGCTGGAATACCTGCACCGCCAGCCCGAATACGCTCCGCAAGCGTCCCCTGCGGAACAACTTCCAGTTCAATCTCGCCTCGTTGGAACGCAAGCTCAAAGGCGTTAGGCCTGGAGACGGACCCCGACACCGGGAACGACGCGATCACTTTCGCGATCTGCCCATTCTCGATCAGAATCGCATGATCAATCGGCGTCTCACCCTCAGGCCAGCCAAAACCCGTAGGCGCGGCAATGCCTGCGGTGTTTCCAATGATCGTTAACTCGCCCGCACCCTGCGCCACAAGAGCGACCATGAGGCGGTGAGGCATCCCACCCTGACCGCCGAAGCCGCCGATCATGATTGAGGCGCCGTTCGGAATATCCGACACGGCCTCTTCGAATGTTGTAACCGTCTTATCTATTGCCACGGCAGAATTCTAGCGAACGAACGTGGTTCGTGAAACTATCCCGGGATAACCGGCAACGTAACCCGTGGCGCATGTCCCGACCCAAAGTGCAGCGCGTTCGTGGCGCTCACGCTCTTCGTGTGCCTGCCCATTGGCTCGCCTGTGCCGGGATTGATGTCGAATCGGGGGAAGTTGCTGCTGGCTATGTCCAGCCGGATTCGGTGGTCTGCTGCGAACAGGTTGGAGATTGGTGGCAGCGGGACCTTGATCTCGTAGACCGTTCCCGGGTCCATGAAGGCCTCATGATCGAATCCTTCGCGGAAGCGGGCACGCAGGATGGAGTCTGCAAGCGCCAGATGGAACCCGTCCGGGTGGTCGCTGCTGGGCGGATATATATCCAGCAGCTTGGCCGTGAAGTCCGTGTCCAGCGCTGACGATGAGACCCACAGGGTGACTTCAATTGGGCCAGTAACTTCTATGGCTTCACTCAGTGGCTCGGTCTGGAATACGTTTACATCAGCGCGTTCAGATAGCAGAGGGTAGGGCGGTGCGCTGGCCGTGGCATCTGGCCGCTCGCGCTGATGAATCGGCCCATCAATGATCATCGAATTCATGCGCGCCCGAGGCGGCACATACGCCTCATCGATGCCTTCGGGTAGCTGAACCCACTCGTACAGTCCCGTGACGTTTGCGCCCAGAGAAGGCACGGGATTATCTGGGTCGTGAGTCCACTCGATGAGGCCTGGCTCAACCTGCGCTTCGTCAGAAAGACCGCCATCTGACGTCAGATGCAGATCCCGCTGCTCGGTCCGTGCCGGAGGCCATTCCGACTCCGTTCGCCACGCTCCACCATGCTGCAGGTGGCCGCGCTCGGTCACACCGCCGTCGCCTCCGCCCATGATGAATATCTCAACCGGTGGTTCATCATCGACGCCGTTTTCGATGTCTTTGAGCCAGCGATCGAACCATCTCAGCCTTCGCGCGTTGTAGACGGGGTCACCCCAGTGCGCCGACTGCCCAAAGTTCACCTCGCCAACTGAGCTTGATCCCGCTCCTCGAATCATCAGGTGGTTCCACGGCCCCATGACCAGCCTCTGAGGCGTGCTGTTCTGCTCCGCCATGTGGGCAAACTGCTCCGTCACATCCCACGCAAACGGGTCGTACCAACCGCCGCTGTACACGGCCGGAATATCAGCCATGCGAGCGAAGTGGGGAGTCTGATCCAGCGATTCCTGTGCCCAGAAGTCGTTGTAGACGCCATCCTGGTAGTAGTGCATCAGGATGTTTTCCATGTTGGGCACGTGCTTGATGGGAGTCGAGCCATGTGTGAACGGCGTGTTGTAGACCTGAGCACGCAGGTCCTCAGCGCCCTTCTGGACTTCTGCAATCGCCTGCGGGTTATCGCGGATCTCCTGGGAGTCGTAGGCGTGCAGGAACATCGCGCCGAACATGTGGAGGCCCATCGCACCGCCCTGGCGCGCTTCATCGCGAAATGCGTTGGTTGGAGCTACGTCTACCCAGAGAGCAGACAGGTGGGGAGGGCGGTAGAGCGACGCCATGTTCTGCACGATGCCGCCGTGAGAGCTGCCAACCATGCCGACTTTGCCGTTGGACCACGGCTGCGCGGCTGCCCATTCGATGGTGTCGTACCCATCCGGGCCTTCCTGCGGGTTCGCCGTGTGGTGGTACTGGCCGGTACCTTCGGATACACCGCGTCCACGCAGGTCCTGGAGCAGCACTGTGTAACCGTGAGATACGAAGAATTTCGCAACCGGATTGACCCAAATCACAGGGTTAGATTTGTCGTATGATGTACGCCCAATGATCACAGGGAACTGGCCATCCACCAATTTGCCATCCTGATCGGCCGGCCGGTACACGTCTGTGGCCAACCGGACGCCATCCCGCATGGGGATCATCACGTCCATGGATGCATTGATTCCGAAGTTAGATGGTGATTGCGACAATTGTGCAGATTCCATTTCTTGTGCCAGTTTGCTCAAGAGCACAATAGTCTGGAAATAGCGGCAGTCAAGCTTTCACGCGGAAAACAATAGCGCTACGGCGTGTAGATCTCCATGAGCGATACAGATGCGCTGCCGGTGAATCCACCTGTTACCAGCACTCGTCCGTCCGGCAGAGCCGTTGTTGCGTGTGACAGCCGCACCGTTGCCATCTCGCCAACAACGGTCCATTCCTGGGTGGAGGAATCGTGAACCTCAGACGTGGTGTGGAAGCCAGTCTCGCTGGTGCCACCCACCACAATGATCCTGC
>CAUZJA010000076.1:0-11725 GCA_963579925.1 Dehalococcoidia bacterium
GCAGTACTGCAGAACTGAGTGATTATTCAGCCCAACTGCTGTCAAAACTGCTGTCAAAAAGAAAAACGGCCAGCCCCAGACAATGGGTAACTGACCGTTTTTCAGTTCAAAAGTGGTGGTGGAGCTGATCGGACTCGAACCGACGACCCCCTGCTTGCAAAGCAGGTGCTCTCCCAGCTGAGCTACAGCCCCACGATAGTTTGCGATTTGGGGCCGGTGATTCTTGGCTCAATCGCACTCTGGAGAGCGGAGAGTCTGGCTTCAGAACTCTCAATCATTTGAGGTTATCACTGGCGAGACCCGTCTGGCGCTAATATTCCGAACGTTGATCCGAGATCCTTGGCAGCATGTCATCCATCTGCGAGCTGAAGCTTTCTACCGCATGATGTGGACATATGTATGATTTGATACGTTTGGCAATTCCTGTTGATTGGAAATCGTCACAGTGGATCACTTGTGTGGTGGAAGGCCAATCCCTCGGACTCAATGCGGCATTCTTCAGTGGATGGATTCGACCATCAGATTGTGGGCATTATTGTTTCGGAGCAGAGTGATCGATAGCAAAATACGTGGTATACCTGAGTGAATACGAATCGTAATCACCCCACAGTCATCTACGTGGCTATTCTACTTAAGACGAAAAAGTCGCCTAATTCACGGATGGCAGGAGCAACTAATGACAGATAGTGACCCAAGCGCAGGGATCAGCCAGGCTGTATACGGCCTTTTGGCCGTGGGATCTGTTTCCGAAGATGGTGCGAAAGATGTGATGACAGCAAACTGGGGAACCCAGGTTTCGTTTGATCCACGCGTTTACGCTGTCGCTGTGCAGTCCGACTCGCACACTGCCGCCAACATCAAGGCAAGTGGCGTGTTTTCTATCAACTTCATGCCGGGAGCTACGCACGATCTTGCGCTCAAGTTCGCAGCGCACTCAACTTCTGGTGAAGGCAGGCTCGAAGGCGTAGGTTCGTCAGTACAGAGTACTGGGGCTCCCATTCTGGACGCTGCGATAGGTTGGGTTGAATGCAAAGTTATGGACTCCAATCAACCGGGCGATCACGTTGTGTTTTTTGGCGAAGTCATTGGAGGAAACGTTGGACCAGCGACTGGTGAACCGACCACTCTTTCAGCGGTTGATCTGAGTTACGCCGGCTAACTTTCCAGAGTTAGTAACAACAAAAAACGCCCGCCAATTGGCGGGCGTTTTTGTTTTCGATTTTGTCTAGTCGGCAGAGATTACTCCGAGTCCTTCGAGAATTCGGGGCGGTTTCATTGGCGCACTCCGGAGCCGCACTCCAAGCGCGTCGTTGATGGCATTTGAAATCGCACCGATGGGCGGGGCGATGGTTACTTCACCAACACCCTTCACTCCAAATGGGTGGAGCGGATTCTCAACTTCAACCAGGATTGTTTCGATATCCGGAAGATCGAGTGATGTAGGCATTCTGTAGTCCAGGAAGCTGCTATTCACCATGCTGCCTTCGGCATCCATGAAGTACTCTTCGTTCAACGCCCAGCCAATTCCCTGTGCTGCCCCGCCCTGCAATTGGCCTTCAACGTAGGCCGGGTGAATCGCCTTGCCCACGTCCTGAACAACTGTGTAACGGATGATGTCTGACTTTCCGGTTTCAGTGTCAATTTCAATGTCAGCGACATGCACCCCAAAAGTACCCTCGGCCAGTGTGAGGTCCACTGTGGCGGTGATGCTCACCGGGCCTCCGGTACCTTCGAGCCGACCGGCCAGGTCCTCAAACGAGATGTTCAGTTCAGGATCGAATTTGGAACTGAATCCGTTCTGATCGTGAATGATGCTGTCAGGATCCACTTCCCACAGCATTGCTGCACGCAACCCCATCTCCGCGACCACAGCGGTTGCTGCGTCGTACGCGGCGTGCCCGGTGGCGTAGGTTGTCCGGCTGCCTCCGGTGGCGTCCGTATAGCCGACCAGGTCTGTATCGACGATTGTTGGCTTCATCTTTTCTGCGGGAATCCCAAGCACTTCTGCAGCCTGCATAGCGATTGACGCACGAGTTCCGCCGATGTCTGTTGAGCCTTCAATCAGAGCTACGGTTGCATCTCTATTGACGCTCAGCGTCACTGCCGATTTTCGTCCGGCGTTGCGCCAGAATCCGATTCCAATGCCACGCCCTCGCTTGATGTTTGGGTTTGACGATTGTTCAATCGGCGTCTGGTTATGGATAGAGTCCCGTGCGGCTTCAAGTACCTCAGTGGTTCCGATCTTGCCGAATATTGGACCAACGGCTCGTCGGTCGCCCTGTTTCGAAGCATTCAGGAGCCGGAACTCAAATGGATCCATGCCTATCTCTTTGCATATCTCATCGACTACAGACTCAACTGCGTACGCGACGTGTGTTGAACCGGGTGCTCGGTAGGCAGCGGTCTTGGGCTTCGTCACGACAATGTCGAAGCCATCTATTCGAACATTTGGAATGTTGTAAGCGGAGAAGCAGCATTCGGCTCCAGCAGCAACCGGAGAGCCAGGGTATGCGCCAGCCTCGTACCTCAAGTCGCCGGCAGCGGCGATGATCTTCCCGTTGGCATCAACGCCAATCTTCATTCCAATCACGGCACCGGCACCGGGTCCGCTGGCCTCGAATACGTCTTTACGGCTCATGCTCAGTCGCACCGGCCGGCCGATCTTGCGCGACAGCACCGCAGCAGACGGCTCAAGGTAAACCGGAATCTTGCCACCAAATCCTCCGCCAATCTCCATGGGAACCACTTTGATCTGCGATGGCGGGATGTTTAACACACCGGAAATCTGCTCACGTGCATTGAACGAGCCCTGGGTGCTTGTCCAAATGGTGATCTTGCCGTCTGGTGCCCAGAATGCTGTAGATGTTTGCATCTCAAGATAGCCCTGATGGGCACTCGCTATGTCGAACTCTCGTTCAATCACTACGGCAGCGTCTGAAAACCCTTGATCTGGATCACCAAGCTCATGCCTGAAGTGGTCCGCGATATTGGTGGCAGATACCGGCTCGCCCAAATGGTTTCCCACCAGGTCATCATGGAGGATAGGAGCGCCATCACCAATTGCTTGTCGCACACTGAGTACTGGTTCCAGAACTTCGTAGACCACGTTGATGGCCGCGGCCGCTTCCAGCGCTGTGTTCATGTCCGTTGCGGCAACGGCGGCTACTGGGTGGCCTTTGAAGACGACCTTGTCTCCTGCCATAACGCGGTTAGAGGCAAACTTCAGACCTACGTTGCCCTCTTCGAGAAGATCAACAGTTCCTGATTTCGCAATGGGCATGTCCTTGCCGGTGATGACCCCAAGGACTCCGGGCATTGCTTCCGCAGCACTCACATCAATAGATTTGATGTTTGCGTGGGCATATGGACTCCTCAGAACCGCGCCAAGAGCAAGGTCGCCCATTCGGATATCCGCGCCGTAAAGCGCACGTCCAGTGACTTTCTCAAGCCCATCATGACGAATTGGGCGGGTTCCGATTACTCGATACTTGGACTCACTCGTGGCGACCATTGGTGTCCTTTGCGTTGATATCAGCCTGCTTTGCTTGCCTGGAATCGCAAGCAAAGTCGTCTACGATGACGACCGATGGGAAGTCTAACTGATGCGCTTGTCGAGGCGTAACCGGGAGGCCGGATTACTCAGGTACTAGCTACCTTAAGTAGTTCATTCAATGTGAACGGTTTTGGCAGCACAGATGTAACGCCCGGATCCGACAGCTTCTGGTTCGTCTCACGGTTCGTGAGGGCGCTCATCGCCACAACGGTGCGTGGCCGGGTCACGTTTCCAAATGGACCGAGATGCCTGAGAAGCTCAAAGCCATCCATTCCGGGCAATGCGATGTCCAACAGCAGAACATCCGGCACTCTGGTTTGAATGTGAGCCAAGCCAGATTCTGCATCTGCCGCCGTAGACACGCGGTACCTGTCCATTATTTCCAGACCCTCTTTGAGGATATCTCTGAGGGATTCTTCATCATCAATGATGAGTACCTCACAAAGTGACTCCGTCACGTTCGAGTTTGCATCCGTGGTCATCGCGCCGTTGTCTCACACGCGACTCGGAGTTCCTGGAGGGTAAACGGCTTTGCCAGCACGTAGTCTGCGCCAAGTCTGATGATCTTTTTCACCGTGTCGCTGTCAGTCAGTCCAGACATCGCAACAATCTTTTGTGGGCGATGATGCGCCTGCTAGCCATTTACTTCTTCCAGGACCGAAAATCCATTTCGGCCAGGCATGAGCATGTCCACCAGCAAGATATCTGGTTGTTCAGAGTCGTTTAATCTCAAGCCATCGTCACCGCTGGCCGCTAACACCACTGAACAACCAATGATAACGGTGAGGCACTCCTCCACCACTTCTCGCATCTGCTGCTCATCATCAACAACCAGAATTTTCATGTCTCGGGCAATACTCCTCGAAATACTCATTCAGTCCAACTAACCTGAGATCGGAAGTGGAATAGTCTGTCCGATGAATCCACCCCTGAGGTGCGTCTCTAGTCCCTTCTCGGTTGCCCGGGCTGGTGAGGTTGGGGCTGAGCCATCTGCCTCAAAAGTGAACGTAAAGGTGCTTCCCTCACCTGGGATACTTTCCGCCCAGACTTTCCCACCGTGCAGTTCAACCAGTGACCAAACGATGTATAGCCCAAGTCGAGAGCCTTCTGAGAACGCTCTCGACTGCGCTGATGCACGTTCATAGGGGTTGAAGAGTCCGCCAATCTCATGTTCTGAGATGCCAACTCCGGTATCCGAAACGGATACAGCAATTGCACCTTCGTCGGTTCTTGTGGCTGAAATTGCTACGTCCCCACCATCGGGCGAGTACTTGATCGCGTTGTCCAACAGGCTCTGAAGCACTTCGACGATTTTTGCCCTGTCGCAGATGGCGTAGCGGGCCTCATCATCGATGTTTAGTTTCAACGTATGCACTTCGGAGCGGGCAGTTGTTTCATCTGAGAGCGATGATGTGATGGCTGCGAGATCGACGGCTGTTGGATCCAGTGAGATCCGGCCAGATTCCAGTGCCGACAGGTTGAGCAGCGTGTTGATCGTGGTTCGCATTCTGAGAGCCTGCGAGTGAATCAAACCAACCCACTTCTCACGCTTAGTGGAGTCAACATCCGGGATCAACAAGAGCTCTGATGAGGCCAAGACCGATGCGAGTGGAGTCCGCAACTGGTGCGAGGTATGCGCTACGAACTCAGATTTCAATCGCTGGAGCTTTCGTTCTTCAGTAACGTCTCGAGCAACGATAGTCCGGCCTGTCAGTGATCCATCCCATCTGTAGATGGGGAAGCTGACAAGATCAAGTTCCTGAAGCGACCATCCATGTGGCGCCAGAGTTGCCCTGCCGCGCCAGCTTCGTCGTACAGAAGCTCGGTGAGAGCTTCCTTATTCTGGCTATCCAGTTGACTTCCACCAATGCCATCTAGCATCAGAGAGTTCAGGTCCTGTCCCACCCTCACATTGAACTGCATGCCGAAAAGCGTCTTGAAGCGTTCGTTGATGTAAGCGATGTTGCCGGAAACGTCAGATACAACCACTCCATCTCTGGCGCCTTCGACAACGGCTTCCAGGATCTGGCGTTCGGCTGAAAGTGGCTCCCATGCGCCCCGCTCTCTGCGGCGCAAGATCTCGATAAGTACGAGTGTTCCAATCACGGTCGCTCCCAATCCGGCAGAGAAGCCGTAGACACGTGTACACAGAGGATCAAATAGTTCCGACTGCGCGTAAGCCACGGTGGTGATCCAGGGAGTGTTCTCCGGGTATTCGAAATAAACGATTCGTTCAACTTTGTCGAGTCCCGGGCCAAACCAGGCTTCGGTCGGCTGCGTCATCGCCTGCGCCCAAACGGCGCTTCCGGAAACGTTTTTGCCGATTGCGCCACCGGGATGCGGTGCTACTTAGCCCGTGTCTGCTAGAACGACGCCGTTGCTGTCGAAGATTCCAGACTTGGCGGTCTCCGGGAAGCCACCGCTCATGTCTAAGTGTGATGATATTTCGCTCAAATCAGACTTGAGAACCAGATAGGCAGTTGCCCCGCCCAGTTCGTCTCGGACCGGAAAAGCGAACATGGCGTTGGGGATGCCTGTTCCGGGGTGAAAACGTTAGAAACGGTGAATGAGTTGGCACCGGCCACATCTTCAAAGAAGTTGACGGCTGGAATTCGGCTACCGACGCCACTGCGATCGGATGCTGCGAGCAGCATGCCATCGCGGTCAACCACAATTGCTCTGCTGTACGAATCACTCTGAGAGACGAAGTTGGAGAGGTATGCGCTGGCGTTGTCATCCAGAACTACGCCTGACCGACTAGCCTGCACGGCTGGGAACATTGTTACGAAGTGGGAAGCGATTTGCTGGCTAACGCCTTCTGTCTTCCCTACGAAAGACTCTAACTGCTCATTGACCTGTGCTGACTGAAGCGCAAGTTGGGTCAGAGTTGCTTCCCGCCGGGACTCGTAGTCCTGCCATATCAGTACTACCGCAACGATAACCAATGGAATCAGTACACCGATAGCTGTAATCCGCCACTTTGCCGCTTGCCCGATCTTGTTCACTTGAGTCCCCCAACTTGCGTAACCCCGGCGTCTGCTCAACGTGCATGGTAGGTCACCACGCACCGATTTGCCCCCGCATGAATCAGTTGGTGGGTGATTGCCTACCGCCTACGCTGTCGTACTTTTAGGCACTTCCGGAATGATTTCAATATGGTTTAGGGCGTTCTCACCCACTTGTAACTTCATCATTACTTTCCGTTTACTTTGGACCCGCAAATCCACCGTTGATGGGTCTGTACTGGCTCGCAAATCTCCTGACGCGGGCACTGTTAGTGCCTCTGGTAATGCCTCTGGGAAACTCCTGGTGCTAAGATTTCGGCAACAACGCTCCCTTGTATAAACACCGTTCTTGGCACAAAGACTATTCAGGTAGGAGGGAAGACGAGTTGGGCAAAACATATTGGATGATTGTCACAAATCGTGAGAATTTTGATCTCTCGAAAGATCTAGAGTTCAAAGTTCAAGGCTTTGAGTCCACTCAGAAGCGTAAATCAGCTCGACTGGCGGTAGAAGATCGCCTTCTTTACTATCTTTCGGATGAGCGAGCCTTTGCTGCGACGGCTACCGTCAAATCAGAGCCGTTTGAGGCCGATGACCGCATCTGGTCTCACCACAACGAAGACGAAACCTACCCACACCGCGTTGAGACCGAGCCTGATGTTGTCCTGGACGAGGCAAATTGGATTGACGCCCTGCAGGTAGGTCCCCGACTGGAGTACGTAAGGAAATGGGCACCAGAGGATTGGCCACTGGCATTCATGGGGCCGCTCCACATCATTCCTCAGAAGGACTTCACGTTCTTTGAAGAGGAATTCCAGCGTGCAGCCAAGAAAAAGAGCCAGAATAATTCCCGGCGGCATAAGCACTCTCGAAAGAAACGAGGGAGTCATGCAACCGGCGACGTAGCTGAATCGGATGGCTCAGGAGACTCAGGCAAGTAGCCCTAGGCCACTGAGACGAAGCCGTCCTCAGCAACGCTCGACTTGATGCGGTCTTTCTCACCAACGCCGAAGTTATCCGCGTACAGGCCTGAAAGTCGATCAAGGTGATCTGACGGCAGTTCTGCCATATCAACAGCTCCACAGAACTCTTCTAGCTGACTGTTCTCCGTAGCCGTCACCAGCACTGAGGCGATGATTTGCGGAGCAAGAACGAACTTGATCGAAGTTTGCGCCATGGTGGCATCTTTATTATCGAAGAAGAAGTCCAACTGTTCCACTTTGGTCATCGATTTGTCCAGCCACTGCTGCTTGCGGAATGACCGGTGGTCGTTTGCATCAAACTTCGTCGTACGGGTGTACTTGCCGTCAAGCAGCCCCGAGGCATGAGGCACACGACTTAGCAGCCCCACGCCTATTGCTTCAGCTTGATTGATGAATGCCGCTGCAGGATCCTGCTCAAGAATGTTGTAGATGATCTGCGATGGAGCACGGCGTTCCTTGATTGCGTAGATGCCCTCTTCCGTCCATCCAAGATCTGGGCCGATCGCAGCGCCCGCCCATCGCACTTTGCCTTCGTCTTTGAGCTCCTCAAGAGCGGCCCACGTGTCGTCCCTCTCCAGCGCAGTCAGCCTTGGGTTATGGAGCTGGTAAAAATCTATTCGGTCAGTGCCAAGTCTGCGTAATGAAGACTCGCAGGCTTTCTTCACAAACTCTGGGTCCCACACCTGAGGCCGTTCTTTGTGTGTGCCCGGCGCCCGGGGAGCTTCCAGGTCGTAGCCAAACTTGCTACCAATAATGATGTCATTCCGGTTTCCCTTGAATGCCTTGGCCATGATCTCTTCGCCGTAACCGGCACCGTAGGAGTCACCGGTATCGAAGAAGTTCACGCCAAGTTCAAGGGCATGGTGCATCAGCGCTATGCCATCTTCTTCAGGGATATCGCCCCACCACCCCGTGCTAACTGACCACACGCCAAATCCAATCTCAGATACGTTCAGGTCGGTTCCAGCGAGTACTCGATATTTCATTGAACTTTGTGGTCTCCGGTTGTTCGGGGTATTAAGGGAAATTCAGGCTGAGGCGGTCGGGCCTAATGCCGTCTTTAGTTCATCAACTTTGCGTTCGAATCTGCGGTCGTTCAGTACGGGAGTGGATACGCCCACAGGGTAGTCCTCCACAAACGGCACCCATGATTTGCAGCCATCGTATGACTCCATCACCGGAAGAGCTTGTGGTTGCTCGAGGGAATGGACGCGCAAGATCATCAGGGTGAGTGGGTGGCGAGGTTTCCAGTGGAGGCGCTTCTCTGCGTACTCCTGCGTCCAGATGTGATGACTGTCCAGCGATTCGACAATTTCCTCATCGCTCGTTTCAATCACTTCGGTGACTTCAGCATATGAGCTGAGGTGCACCAGATCCGGGTCTTCGTCTACCAGCGTGGAATCGAAAAGATCGTGAAATTCGAGCTTGACCAAGTCAGATTTCTGATGGTCGTAGGTCGGGTATAGAAAGAATCCCTCGTGCTCAACCTTGAAGTGCTTGCCATCTTCCCGGATTCCGCCTTTGCGTAGCAGCACGACCTGCTCACCCTTCTCAAGGGCGGCAACTGTGACTGCCCACTCTTTGAAACCCACGGTGGACACGGCTGGTAGCAAATTCTCTCTCCTTAGGCAGGCATCGCTGGTGCAACGCTTCTTACCGAACTTCCGCAGTTGTCGGCTAGCTATGAATTATATGTATCAGAAGTCAGTTCGGCATCAATCTTCTAAATATGTACGCATGGGCATCCCACGCTGCCCAAGAACGCCGAACGCGTTTTGGGTCGTCTGCTCGACGATTTCTTCAACCGCGATACCTTTGAGTTCGGCTAGTTTCTCAGCCACCATCGCCACATCTTTGGGTTCAGTCCACTTATCCCGACTCTTCTTGAATGGCTGGGGATATGTGTCCGTCTCCAGGACAATGCTGGTGAGAGGAACGCGTTTCGCCACTTCCTGAAGCTCAGGCAGCCGGAGCAATGGTTTGGCCAATGAAATGGCACAACCAAGATCCATCACGGCAGCAGCGTCTTCCCACGTCCCTTGAAAGTAGTGAGCTGCGCCGCCTAAGTCTTGTACGCGTTCGTCCCGCAGCACTCTCATGCAATCAGGAGTCGCATCTCTCATATGCCAGATGACTGCAAGATTGTTTCTTCGTGCGATGTCTATCTGAATACGCAGTGCCTCTTCCTGAACTACGTGATCCGGGGACTCGGGCTGGAAATCCAGACCGATCTCAGACATGGCAACTACCACTGGATCGGCAGCAAGCTTCGACAGTTCAGCCTCTTGAGCGGAAGAGACTGGCCCCTTCAGATCTTGAGGATGAGTGCCAACAGCTGCGAATAGAGAGTCGTAGTCCATAGCGAGGCCCACGGCTTTTCGGGAACTCTCCACTGTCACTCCCGCCACCACAATTGCGCCTATCCCGGCGCTGGCGGACCGCTCCAGCATGCCCGGGAGCTCCTGGGGATCGTGCTGATCTATGTGCGTGTGAATGTCTATCGATAGTTTCAAGGAGATTTCGTCCTGGACAAGTTATTGGAAAGGTCAGATTTTGCGTGACGTTGCGGACGCTTTTGAGCTTGCTATCGCATAGGCTATCGAAGATGAATAGATTCATGAACAGCCAGACAATACGCAATGCGACCATCGCCGTGTTCGCGACATCTCTGCTGTTAGGCGCCGGTTGCTCATCGAATTCAGAGACGTCAAAGCGGGAAACACCGGAACCGACTCCAGCGCTCGGCATTATTCCCGTATCCATTCCAACGCCCACCATTCCTGCCGCATCCCCTGCAACAGCTACATCAGTTCCCTCCCCTACTGCCACTCCTGAACCAACAATCAGCGCCGGATTGTTTCGGACAGCGGTTGAAAATCCACCCGTTCACTTCGATGTCCATCAGGAAACCAGCCCCGCCCTGTTCGTCTGGGGTCCGGGACTGGTCTACGACAAGCTGTTGATCTTTGACGAGTCTGCCGACAACGGTCACGCATACGGCGGTGTCCGGTGCTCTCTCTGCGACTCGTGGGCGATGGTCGATCAGTCCACCGTTGAGTTCAATTTGAACCCGGACGCCAAGTGGCAAGATATAGCGCCAGTGAACGGTCGCCCTGTAACCGCCGCGGACGTGGTGTTCAGCCTGAATCGGCAACGAACTCCGGGCTGGCCGAATGCCGACCTCCTGAAGAACATCGAGACTCTGGAAGCGATCGGTGCGCGGACCGTACGAATCACACTCAGCCGCCCTGATCCCGAGTTGTTCGAGACACTTGCAGATGGCCATAGCGTCATTGTTGCGCCTGAAGTCGTCGCCCAGTCAGGAGACCTGCTCCGAGGACCAAATATTGGTTCAGGCCCATGGATCTGGGATGAGACCGATGAATCAAGCACCATCCTGAAAGCAAATACCGATTTCCACGACGCGTTGCGACCCCAAATTTCTGTCGTTGAGATCGCCTACCTCTCTCCGGGGACGCAGTTCACATCTCTGCTCACCGGCATCATCGACGCTGCTCAACTTCCAGCGGCGGAACTCCAAACGGCTCTTGAACGCAACGATGCTCTCAATTTGATTGAGGTAAATCGAGGTGGCATTGGATTGGAGATGGGTCTGAATACGGAGCGTCCGTTTTTCAGCGATGCCCGACTGAGGCGTTCTTTCTTGAGCCAACTCACGCTCGGCAATACCACACAGGAAATCTGGGGGGATAGGAGTGTCCCGTCAATCGGTCTGCCTATCATTGCGGATTCATGGCTTGTGGAAACACCAGAATTGCTATCGCTGCTTGAGGGAGAGGCTTCAAAATCCGAATTTCCCACCGGGCCACAGATAACGGTACGAGTTGGGCTATTCAACGATCAGTATGTTCAATTCGCTCAGAAGGTCGGAGCAACGCTCACTGATATGGGCGCAACAGTCTTTGTCGAGGAGATCACGACTCGCCAGTTCGCCGATGAAGTATGGCTGGGCGGCGAATTTGATCTGTTTCTCGGTGCCAGCCCGCCTGTCACGAGCCTCAACGACTATCTGCTGGCCGTATATCACTCGCGTGGAGCTTGGAACACAACTGGAATTAGCGATCCAGCGCTTGATGCATTGATCGAGCAGCAAGCTGTCGAGTTGGATGCGGTGGTGAGACGCGAACTTGTACTGGAGATTCAGCGACGCATCGCGGTTGATG
>CAUZJA010000077.1:0-11613 GCA_963579925.1 Dehalococcoidia bacterium
TCTATGGGTAGTGGCCACTCTGCATCTACATCAGAGTTCATGGGACACGACCCAATCCGATCGTTCGGTCACGATCCATTGTTCTCAGTTGAGCACGATACGTTGACGTCCAACGTTCACGATGGCGTTGCTTCAAGACAACACGTCCCTGATCTGTCTGGTCTGCACTTCTCAGCCATCTCAGTTGGCCATGACGTGCCGTTTAGCAGGGCGCACGATCCACAAACGTCAAGCATCCCGCCAGCAGACTATTCGACGACTACGGACATGGTGTTGGACAGCGATGGTGCGGTGACGCATGATGACGGAGCCACGTCTACGCCATTGAGCCTTGAGAGCACGTCTACGCCATTCACGCTGACAAGCTTCCAGCCGACCTGGCATGGTCCGACAAGCACGGAGCCGTTCGTGCTAAGCGCACTGAATGCGCACTTGATCATGTTTGATAACGACTTCGACGCCATAATTTCGGCGGGTGATGACTTCGTACTTGATAACAACAAGAACGGAGTCTATGACGAGGGTATTGACGACGTGATATTGGATATTGACAGCAGCCTGGTTGATACCGAGCCTGGTGTCTGTTCGTTGAATGCCGTGGGTGACTTGCTGAGTGTCTATTTCAGAGACACCAACCTCAATGGTTGGTACGATCTGGGTGAAGACATAATTATCGATGCAAATCGGAATCTCCTCTTCGATCCAAGTGGACCTCCACAGCCGTACGTAAATCCATAGGCGGGGACGGCTCATGTCGTCCCGTGCCTCTGGAACTACTTCCCTGAGGCTAAGTAAGTTTTTGAAAGAGTGTTAATGAGCCGAAATTCACGGCCGGGTTTGTTGGGTCGTGGGATATTCGCTTTCACACTGGTGCTGATCATGGCATGCACGACCAGTAACGAGACAGAGGACACCGCAACTGCGGGTGCGACTCCTGGGTTGCAAGCTACAGTCGCGCTGTTTCAGAACGTCCCAACGTCCACACTAGTACCAGAGCAAGAACCAGAGCCAGAGGTAGTAGTAGTGCCAACGGTGGCCCCAACACCTGCACCAACTGCGACATCAGCACCTGGATCAGCAAGCAACACGACGTTGCCGGGCATCCCTAGCGACGGCACGTCTGACGTTGTGTTTGCCGAGGACCAACCAGATCAGTATCTATTGTTCAATCAGAGGATCATTGAAGGTCTTTCTTCATTTGATCTGGATATCACCAACGTTGATGAGGTCTTCAAGCACATCTTCAACAGGTTGCCGGATGAAGTGATCGTCTATCCGTCTGAGAACTACTACTACTTTGTACTCTACGCAGAGGAACGGCAGTTCTGGGGCAACATTCGATTACCTGCGGGTGCCCGTGATGACGGCGAACTGTCATTCGCGTATTTTGAGTTTGATGAGTTTCCTCTTGGACAGCGAAGCGGTATAACCCGTTCCAAGTTTTTCAATGAGCCGGACGGTGTGTTTGTGCGTCAGGTGGAGCCGTACGCCTACAACGTTGAATTTGAAGGTAAAACCGTCAAATTCAATTTCCACGAGCTTCGGCAAGATCGCCCTCAGACCTTCCCTCTGGGACTTGGTGAGACGTTCATTCAGCGAACGTTTGATGAGTCTGGACTTCAGTTCTTCCTGCTGTTCAACCGCGTGGAGAATTACTTCTTATGGGTTCTGAACGAAGAGGAAGTGGTTCCTGACACCCTGAGCCTTCTGCCCGGCCATGCTGATGTGTTGCTGGCAAAGAAGAGCGGGTTTGCGTTCTACGTAGACGCGCAGCACGGGAATCGCAAGATTTTATCGGCTATCCGTCGGCTATCCGTTAATCGGAATGATTACTACGATGGGCCATTCGACCAGCTGGCCGACAACTATGCCGACGAAACAAACGTTTCTGAGTTCATGCAGAGGGCATACCCTGGTCTCCGCGATCGCATCGACAAGTTTGGTTACTACCTGGATCAGACCCGACCGCTGCGTGTAGCAATTTCTACTTACTACACGTACCTGAGTTCATCTGACCTCAACCAGTTTATGACGCGCATGAAGGCATCTTCAGACCCGTTTATGTTTGCATCGCGAGGGGGAGTAGGCTTCCCCACGCCAACCCCAGTTCCGACCCCAGTAGTTCCGACTGCGACACCGGAGCCAACCGCAGTTCCGGCAACTGCAACACCGGATCCGACTCCGGTGCCAACTCCTGAACCGACAGCTGAGCCTACCGCATTACCTGCTGGATAAGCGAAGATATAGAGCACGATGTCTACCGCAACGCGAAAACCAGAGCAGATCTCAGCGAGAGCTGAGACGGCTTCAGCGCGTGCAATTCATGCGAATGGCGCAACGCAGGCACCGGTTGCGGCGGCGTTGCGTGAGCCAGACCTCGTATCGATCATCATGCCTGCGCTCAACGAGGAGGCGGCAATTGGCGAGACGATCGCCAGTGTGCCACTCGATGAGTTCGAGAAGCGAGGCCTGCGTGTAGAGATTGTTATAGTAGATAACGGCTCAACTGACCGAACTGCAGAGATTGCCACTGCGTCAGGCGCACGGGTGATAGCGGAGGCCAAACGAGGGTACGGAAACGCGTACAGGCGTGGCTTCAAAGAGGCTCACGGTGCGTTCATCTGCACCATGGACGCTGACAGTACGTACCCATCAGAAGTGATGCCAGAGCTGGTTTCAAGCCTTCACGACGATGAACTGGATTTCATAAACACCAATCGCCTCACGCTCATGACCAATGGCGTGATGAGCAAGAGAAACCGTATTGGAAACGCCTTTCTAACGGGATTCACTCGCATACTATTCCGGCATCCATTCAAGGATTCCCAGTCAGGCATGTGGGTGTTCCGAGCAGAGCTTCTTGACCGCATGAATCTTAAGGCCGGCGGTATGGCACTCTCCCAGGAGATCAAGCTAGAAGCTGGCTCCAGACTCAAAGTTCGCTGTGCTGAAGTGCCAATCAAGTACAGTTACCGAGTTGGTGATTCCAAACTAAACGTCTGGCGAGACGGCATCATTAACTTGCTGCACCTGGCACGACGACGACTATCCTGAACGATTGATCCGGCCAGGGTCTGCGATGCGCATCCTGATGCTGACGGACTACTTCCCTCCACACTCCGGCGGAGGAGTTGAGGTTGTCGTCGACCAACTCAGCCGCGGCATGGCTGACCGAGGTCATCAGATTCATGTCCTCACTCTGAATACCAGAGGTGGTGAGCGACGAGAAGAACGCGGCAACCTCACCATATCTAGAGTGCCAGCGCTCGACCTTACCGGGATTGTTGGTGTTCAATTCGCGATTTCAGTTCATACAATCCCTGCGTTGATTTCTGAATTGCGCACCTTCAAGCCCGACCTGATCCACGTTCACAATCTCTTTTTCCGAAACTCGGAAGCCGCTGCGCTGGTCGCCAGGTTCAGCTCCACGCCAGTACTGCTCACGATGCATCTTGGCGACATGGGAGGTGGGTTCTCCGCCGTGAAGGCGCTGACGACGCTTTACGAGAAGACAGTCGGCCGATGCATAGTCCGGTCTGCCGATAGGATCACAGGGGTTTCTGCAGCAGTCGCATCACACGCAGGTAGTCTTGGCGCAAGTTCATCGCAGGTTCAGGTGATCCCCAATGGCGTTGATACGTCGCTGTTTTTTCCGGCTGAGCAGGTGCCTAAAATCCCAACTGTTCTGGCCGTTGGGAGGCTAGTGCCCAACAAAGGTATGGATACGCTGGTCAAGTCGGTTCCTGGTGTGCTCAGAAGTGTGCCGAACGTCAGGTTTGTTATTGCGGGCGATGGCCCAACGAATTCAAGCCTGCGCAAACTCGTCGAGAGCCTTGGGGTCGAAGATTCGGTAGAGTTTCTAGGACACAGGTCTGATGTGCCGGACCTGTTGCGTGGAGCGACTGTATTCTCAAGGCCCTCTACCCTGGAAGGGATGCCATTAACCGTGCTGGAAGCCATGGCAACCGGATTGCCCGTAGTCGCAACGCCTGTGGGTGGAACGCCAGAACTGATAGTGGACGGTCAGAATGGATATCTAACCCCGGTGGGGGATTCCGCGGAATTGGCGGACGCAATTGCAATGGTTCTGAGCGATCCCGATGGTGCGGCGAGGATGGGGCTGCGAAATCTAGAGACGGTTCGAAGTGAGTACACGTGGCAACGCGTGATTGAACGCACAGAGGCTCTCTACTTCGAGATGACACCGCAAGGGACGGGCAACTAAGTTGACGGTGAACGTAGGCGTCATTGGCGCTGGATGGGTGGCAACAGATCGCCACCTTCCAGCTCTTAAGAGGGCAAAGAACGCCAATATTGTCGCTGTGTTCGATCGCAACTCTGATCGTGCCGGTGTTGCCGCACGCAAATACGGCGCACGTGAATTTCACGCCAGCGTTGATGGGCTGCTGGATCAACAGATTGACGCAGTGGTCATTTGCACGCCACCCCAGGCTCACTTTGAGCTGATCACGCAGAGCCTTGAGGCTGGCAAGCACGTTCTGGTGGAGAAGCCGTTCACGCTGATTGGTGCTGATGGAGAGAAGGTCGCGGCACTGGCTGCTGCTGCCAATCTGATCGTGGCCCCATCGCACAATTTTCTTTATGCCAACTCAACCCGACGAGCAAAACAACTGATCGAGTCTGGTCGTGCCGGTGCGGTAATCTCAGCATCCGGAGTTCAGTTGAGCAGTTGGAATCGTCGGTTACCCACCTGGTACGACGATCTTCCCGGAGGCCTGTTCTTCGATGAGGCGCCGCATCTGCTGTATCTCATGCGAGAGTTCGTTGGCGAGCTGGACGTGGCGACTGCATGGCGAGACCTGCGCAATGCGCCTAATGGGCAGCCCGTCGAGCGCACAGAAGCTCAACTGGTGGGGGAGCGAGGCGATGCCACGCTATCCATGATCACCGGTGCGCCACTGTCTGAGTGGTATGTCACGCTGGTCTGCGAGAAGAAGATCCTGATCATTGACCTGTTCAGAGACATCATGATCGATCTTCCTGCTGAGACCGCGCACAATCGGAAAGACGTTCTGGGCGTGAGCCTTCGGACGTCCATGCAGCACTGGGTTGGCACATTCTCATCGGGTCTCAGGGTCTTGCGTGGCAAAGGCGACTACGGGCATGGTCTGCTCGTATCCCAATTTATAGATGCCGTTGAAGGCGCCGTTGAGCCTCCTACTACGGCGGAAGACGGCACCCGCGTGGTTCAACTGATGGAATCGATCCTCGAAAAAGCTGAATGACAGGAAGATGAGTACTCACGCCGGAGAATCCCAGTCTTCTGTCGCGAGCGCGATCAGCAGACGAATCAAGGATTTAATAGCGGAACCAGCGAGTTCATCCGGCATCTGGGTGCTGTTTGGGGTTCTATTCTTGGTGTCGGTGTATCGCTGGGCTCAGTTCACGCACTTTGCAGCCCCGCCCGGCTCTGATGGCGGACAGTGGCTTGCATTTGGACACCAGATTCTTACCGGCGACGACATCAAAGCTGGGTTGGATCAGTACCCACCTGTAATCCCATTCGGGGTCGGTGTGCTCGAGCGAATTGTTGGCGCTATGTTGTCGCTGAAGCTTATCGGATTCGCATCGTCGTTGGTGGTAGCTGTTCCGCTCTATTTCTTGTTCCGACAGATACTGCCGTGGCGATTGGCCGTTGGTCTGGCGGTGCTTCCAACGCTCTCCTCGTATCACGCAGAGGTGCTCTCGTTTGGCGGGTATCCACAGCTTGCAGGTACAGGATTTCTGTTGATGACGCTGGTAGCGCTCGGTCATGGGATTGAGCGTCGAAACAACCGCTGGTTGATCGTCGCCGGTCTTCTCACCGGCCTCACAGTCGCGACACACGCCATGGCCGTTGTCGGACTGGTTATCGCGGTCCCGGTGGTCGTCATACTGGCTCAGGTTCGGGTGTATGGCTCAACTGGCGGCAGGCAGTGGAACAACCTGTCGCCGTTGGGTTGGTGGCTCGCTCCAGGCATCTTGCTAGCGCTGCCAATGGTCTTCGTTTATTCGACCTATTTTCTTGATTCAAGCCAGGCGCCATCCGGCACTCCCGGCCTCACATACGGGCAGTTGTTCGATTTCTTCGACACCGGCTGGCGATGGGAATCACTGTTCTGGCTTGCCGCCGGAGTAATCTCAATCGGCGTTTTTATCTCTCGAATCAAGATCCGCGGACCTGTATTCGAGGTCGCAGTGGCGCTATCGCTACTGGCCATCGTCGGAATTCTAGGACTGCTGGAACTTCGATTTCTCGAGCTGTTGGAAGTTGCGCTTGTGCTCTGGCTGGGCATTGCTGGCAGCTGGGCCTACAGCCGATGGTCGTCTGATCAGTCAGCCCTACGAGCGCTGTTGTTATTTGGGGCGTTCTTGGCTGTGCTGCTGATGCTAGCACTAGGCCATCGCCGTACCCTGATTGCGGAGGATTGGTATCGAGTGCTTGATCATCAGGTAATAAGCGGCCTGGACTGGTTGCGAGTGAATGGCGAACCCGATGCAAGGGTGGCGTCTTCGCCAGCGCTGCGTGGCCACAACTTCGGCTGGTGGATTGAGGGCTACGCCCACATCCAGGCGTACAGCGCCACTGAAGAGTTCCTGATATTTGATGAAGAGCAACGTCAAGGAAGGCAGGCCAATCGCCTGATCGATGCCGGGATCACCGCTCCTGAGGTTGATGAGATAGTGGCGCAAGAGAACATCCAGTACGTGTTCCTGGACAAAGAGATCGTGCCCGTGCCTCCGCCTGGGTTGCTCTCAGCCGGATTTGGCCCGGTATATGAGAACGATCGGGTTACTGTTCTGGGCCGTCTTGAGGTACTGGACAGGTGACTGGGTCTGACGGGTCCTATCCAGACGAACTCCAGAGGGAGTCGAGACGAGGGAATCGGCTGATCAGAGTCACGACGGGGTTCGCGATCATTGGCGCTGCGATCGCATTGATTATCGTGCTGGGTGATGTTGACGGCGCACGGAGCGAGTTGTCAGATGTTCGATGGTCACCGCTCATCGGCATGATTGCCATCGCAATTGTCAGTTACTGCATGCGATTCGCTCGGTGGCACCGGCTTCTCGGTATCGCTGCGGGCATGACTGGAGGCTACTGGAGGTCGTTCGTCGCGTTCGCATCTGGAGGGCTGCTGATCTTCACTCCCGGTCGGGTAGGGGAGGCCGCCAAGAGCGTATACGCCCGGGAGTTGAGCGGGATACCAATCAGCGCTAGTCTGCCGGTAATTCTGGCAGAGCGGATTAACGATGTTGCAGTGATGGCGTTGCTCGCAGTCATCGGTCTGCTGACGTTTGGCGCAACTGGCGAGCTTGCCGCTCTGGTGATTGGGCTGGCAGCATTGCTGGCGGCGGCGACAGGACTGTACGTACTGTTCCGGTTAACCGTGAAGAGTGTGGCAGGCCGCGGGCCATTTGGAGTCTACGAGTTCATCCGGACATCACGATCTTCCATGGTCTCGATGTTGGGCCGAAGAGCGCTGAGCGAAAACTTCATCTTCGGCATGCTTGCCTGGGCGCTTGAGGTCGTGGTCTTTTATCTTGCGATGGTGGCGGTAGGAGAGTCGTGGAGCGGCGATTCATTCCTGATCGCTCTGGCCATATACCCGCTCGCTTCTCTGGCAGGAGCGCTATCTATGTTGCCGGCCGGAATTGGTGTGACGGAAGGTGGGCTGGCAGGGCTGGCCGTGGCAGTAGGCGGCATGGATGGTGATGTTGCGCTGGCGGCGGCCTTACTTGCGCGTGTGGCGATTCTGGGCGCGGTTGTAGCTGTTGGGCTGATGACGCTTCCGGTGCTATCTAGACTCAATGACCGGGCGCCCACTCAACGCTCATAATGAACCCATCTTGATAAATCTCAAACTACTATTTCGCAGGTTTAGTCGGCCCGAAGCCCGCAAGCGCATTGCCGCATACACGGTTCTATCGCTGATCGCCTTCGTGATCGCCTGGACGATTGCAGGAGGATTGCTGGCACGCTCCGCTGCGAACGAACTCGTCACACTGTCAGATGAGATATTTGCGACGGATGAGAGTGAAGAGATCGACGCCAGACTCGAGCGGATTGCTGCAGCGTTGCAGAAAGCTGAATCTGACCTGAGCGGTCTCGATATCTGGATACTTCCGTACAGAATCGGCGCGCCAGTGATGCGCTGGGTTCCGAGCCGAGGCGGTGATGCCAGCGAAATGGCCGATCTGGTCGATTATGCGCTAGATCTCGTTCACGCAGCTGAGCCGATAAGCGATCTCGCGACTGACCTCACAGTCGACGGCCTTTCGTCATCAATTTCCGATCTGGACAGTTTGCTAGATATCTTCGAATCATCTGATGCCCTCATTGAAGCCGCAGCGACTGCCATTGTGGTCGCAGAAGATCAACGCTCAGCGATTGATGACGATCGACTCTCAGACGACGTGCTAGCGCGTATCGAAACCGCCGATAGGCTTTTCGAGACACTCCAGGCAGCAGTGACTCTGGCTAAAACAGCCAGTGAGAGTGTTAAACACGTACGGATCATCCGGTCTGAAGGCGGTGATCTCATCGATCTCGCTGACGGCACGGGAGTATCAGCAGCGCTGTCACTTGGGACAGATCTACTGGAATCTGAAGCGGCCATCGCCGACTCATCCCGTGAGGTCATCGACCTGGTGCGTGAAGTTCTCCCGGAGATTGAGGTGCTGGAATCGTTGGTGCCGGTGACGATGGTCGAAGTGGAGCAGTGGCTCGATTTTGTTGGTGAATTGATCGATAACGTGGATGGCATTGCGAAGTCTTTACAGGCCGTTCAGGAACTGGCGGGCGCTGGTTTCGCAGAGGATCCCGCTGAGGCAGAACAGCTTGGCATCGAAATTACAGGCCTCATCGACAAATCGAAGGCGCTTGAAGAGCTGATCGCCGAACCACCAAACCTGCCGGGCCTCCCTGAAATCCCTGAGCGGGTGCCAGAGTTGCTGAAGGACCTTGGCGTGGCAGGGGCATATCTACAGGAATTTTTGGGATTCAACGGTCCAAGAGTACATCTGGTGCTGGCGCAGGATGAGGAAGAGCTTCGGCCATCAGGTGGGTTCCTTGGCGCTGTCTGGCAGCTCAACATGGACAAGGGACGGCTCGTGTCTAGGGAATTCGGTAGCAGTTACGATGTAGACGGCATGTTGGGGCCAAGGGCATGGACCTCAGCACCTCCAACTTTCACGCTTGGATTAGGCGCGCAGGTGATCCCATTCCGGGATCTGAACTGGTACGTCGACTTCCCATTTGCGGCTGATCGCCTGCGACGTAGCTACCTCACCCACATGAAGATCAAGCCGAGCACCGTGGTGACAATCAACCAATCCATCATGACCAAAGTGATCGACGCCATTGGGCCAATAGAGGTGGGCACTGCCGAGTCGAAACAGTCACTCGATGGCGGTGCTGCTCGCGACTACCTGAGGGTGGGCGTTGATAAGACAGGTCAGGATGTTCCAGCCAACTGGGACGAGCAGCGATACGCATCATTTCTTCTTGGCAACGCCATACTGGAGTCGCTCACTGGTGGGGAGTCCGCCAATCCGGGCTCGCTGGTTCAGGCGCTCGTGGAGGCTGCAAACTCTGGAGAGATGCGAATTTCAACACCCAACTTTGCCGCAGTCCATCTGTTTCGAAAACTGGGTTGGGATGGCGGGCTGTCGGAGTACAAGACCGACGGCTTCTATGTGGTGGAGAGCAGCGCATACGCGCCTAAGATCAGTCATCTGATCGGACGATCATTCCAGTTCAGTACGCGAATCGATTCCACAGGGACGGCGGCTGGCAATCTGACTCTGGAATATGAGAACCCGGTGAATGGAATCGGTGAGGACTGTCGTCAGGCGCCTCTTGCTCAGGGTGAGAGTTGCTATTGGATGATCTCAAGAGTTCTCTTTCCTTCCACGGCTGAGATCACATCCCTGCCCGATCTACCCGCACCACCTGGCTCGATAGCTTCAACGGTTGAGCGGACGCCTGCAAACACGGCGGCCACATTCGATGGCGCTGATGGCCTCCCGTTCCGGGTACAGGAGTTTTCAGGATTCACAGTTGTTGAGCCGCAGACGACTAAATCGTTTGATATCGGATACACGCTGCCAGAGGCCGCAGTTCGGAGCACGGACGGCGTCTGGCGCTATGACCTAAAGGTTCGTCGACAACCTGGCACGGGTTCCCCCAGGGCCTCCGTGAAGATAGCTCTCCCTGACGGCGCGTGCGTGGTCGGTTCGGAGCCAGACCTGCAAGTAACGCCAGATGGGCTGCTTTACTCGTTCGATCTGAACGCCGACCGTACGATCACCGTCTGGTACGGCACGGACGAGCAGACTTGCTCAGCTCAGGCGGGTTGAGCGTCACCTCGGGGATCCTCATATCCGATAACGCCCACGGATATGGGTGAGTGCGCAAATGCTGCATTCGCGAGCGGGGATAGATTTTGCAGATATTTATACGGGAAGTTTCGTCCGGCCAATGTCAATTTGATGTGGTTGGTAGGCACGACAAGTAATCCATATTCCCAAGCCGGGTCATTCTCATGGGCAGCCATGAATTTCATGAGATCAAGCTCAATTCGAGGCAGTTTTCCTTTTTCGATTTCGATAAGCAGAGACAGTTCTGGGATTGCGATGTCACAATTGAACTTCGATCCGTCAATCACCCGCTGTTCCGAATCAACCTTTAATCCAACAGACTCCATGTTGGACTGTATGTGATGGTCGAATTCTCTGACCTCTGTCGTCAGAGGACGCCCGTGATCATCCGACCAAATCGAAGGTGGAACACCCTTGATGGCGGAAATTGTCTCGTCGAATATTTTTTTTGGAATCTTTCCGATTAGATTTGTATGGGCTGTAACTTTCATAGATCCATCCTGTTTCCTAATGACCGTGAGGTACTACGGGGACCTTCATAATCTCTTCGGCGAAGATGAGATCGCCGTCGTAGATGGCTTTAACGTCTCCGATTCCCTTTTCCATGGGGCCGTGTTGCGATAGATGTGGTCCGATGTGGGCGAGGGCTAGCTTCTTGATGCCTGCGGCCTGTGCCATGCGAGCGGCGCCTTTTGTGCCGCACTGTCCGGGGGCCTCACCATCGGCGTCCATGATGTCCTGATCGTCCCAGCACATGCTGAACATGACATCAGCATCTTTGGCCAGATTGATGACGGATTCGCAGGGCTGCGTGTCGCCAGTGAACACAATGCTGCCTTCGTCGGAGTCGAATCGGTATGCGAGAGAGTCCAGGTATGGCTGCACGTGCTCTGCTGGTGCTGCCGTGACCTGCCAGTCGGAGCCTGAGTAGACGAGTCCGGGACCGACGTCTCGTGCGTCGATGTCTGGCTTTGGGCGAGGCAGTTTCCCGCCACGGTTCACGTGGATCTTCTGGCTCAACGGATGGTTAACTCTGGCGATCCAGTCATGGGCGAAGATGCCTTTCTTCTCGTCCATGATTCCTTCCGTGATGAATTCAGTCAGGTGCGGGCCGATTACTTCAAGTTTGTTCTCTTTGCCGATCGACTGATCCCACCGAGTAAGCAGGAAACAGGGATAGTCGATATCGTGATCGAAGTGGTGGTGGGTGAAGAAGAGTTGATCGATCTC
>CAUZJA010000078.1:0-11602 GCA_963579925.1 Dehalococcoidia bacterium
ACCGCCACCTCCGGCCTTACTTAAAGGACGGAGTCCACGCTCGCGTTCATGCAGTTTTGCTTTACATCTACGGCTCTGACTCGTCTGCCGCTTAGATCTGGCCAATGACTACCTACGGCCGACACTGCCTCAGCCTGAGTGATTGTAAGTAGTTGGCCATGGATTCTGGTCAGACTGGCGATTCTGTATGGAACTTCGATTCGTGGTTGAAGTCCACTGACACTGCTGCCTCACTTAAAGGCCTTCTTGATTCAGATCCGAGATCTGCGAGCGTACTGGCTGGCTCCATTCTGGATAACTTGCTGGGGCAACTCATCGCAGCGGGCCTGAAGAGCCGTTTGGACTCAGAGAAGCTTGGAGATCCAGCGGACCTCGACTATTCAACGAAATGCACTTCAGCACGTGAGATGGGTCTGATTGGCGAACGCATGCTGGCTGAGTTGCGCTCTCTTGGGCGCATACGCAATGAGTTCGCCCATAACCCCACTCCTGACCTGGATTTCGAGTCTGCGGACGTTGCAGGGGCCGTGGAGCGACTGCGCTGTCCTATTCAGATCGCGACAGACAAGTCTGTACCGGGCGCAGGCCCCGGAGTACAGGATGCGTTAGAACGCGCTCTGCCACTCAACGTCACCGGACGACGTTACTGGTGGTCTCTGGCGGTTCTGGCAGCCGCAGGCGTACTTGGAGCACGTTTGCACGTGGCTGGACGACTCTAGCTCGACATCGTTCCGGTGTCTTTTGAGCCTGACTGATCAGCAATCCGGTTTAACTCGCTCTGAACAACTATCAACCCGATTGGCGAGATGAAGATACCCATTGGCGGAAGCAGCATCAACAGGGTTAGCACTACCGGTGGGTACTTATCTTCGTTCAGCCGCCCCATGTATTTGGAAACCTTCCAATACGCGTAGATGTTCAGAACCGGAAGTATCGCCATAAGCGTCCAGTTACCTGCAGGCGTGATGTTCTCATCCTGATGTTCATGCATCTCTTTGGCTGAGATATAGAACCAGTAGATGCCGTAGAAACCCAGAGTACCGATCAAGAGCAACACTTGAAGTGGGACAGAGCGCCGATTAATCAAGTTCAGGCCTCAGACGCTGTTCATCTTGGTGACGAAGTCTGAGATTCCACGGTTGACCCATGGATCGATTCCCGTCAGGAAGAATCGCGCTCCGTACTCTCTGTACGTTGCAACTTGGCCTTCGCTGGCCAGTGCACCGGGGCATCGCCCTGCATCGGCGATTTTTTTGATCGCTCCTTCAATGGTTGACTTGACCTTGGGATTGTCGAGATCGCCAATGTGGCCCATGGTCTGAGCGAGATCGCCGGGTGCGACGAAGAAGCAGTCGATGTTGTCTACCTTGAGGATCTCGTCGAGGTTCTCCACGGCTTCAATCTCTTCGATCAACACGACGACGAGAGTTTCATCGTTGGCCACCGCCTGGTAGTTGGGTACGCCGATGCCCTGCCGGCTTGTGAACATGCCGCGCATGCCAACTGGGGCGAACTTGGCTGCACGAACGATCGACTCTGCCTGTTCTCGTGTGCTCACGTGAGGAGCCACAATTCCCTGTGCGCCCCGGTCGAGTGTGCGGTAGATCAGGCCGTAGTCGTGAGAATTCACTCGAACAACGGACGTCTTGCCCCACATATCGCAAGCCCGAGTCTGATCTCCCAACTCAAGGAAATCGATAGCGCCGTGCTCGCCCTCAATCCAAACGGCGTCAGCCTCAGTTGGGCCGAACTGCTCGATGAGATCGCCAGTGACCAGCCCCTGAATTGCAACGGCACTCTCGCCTGCTGCCAGCTTTCGTTTTACGCGATTGGGTCGAATTTCGGCCATGATGAGTCCTCTGTGTTTGTTTTACGAAATATGTCAGATTGGAATCGAAGCATGGTACTTCGTTGTCGTCACAATGTCTCAATCTCAAACATTGATTCTTGGATAGGATTCAGCCGGCTTTGTTCTAATTTTGGTGATCAAACTATGGCGATCAACTTACAGGAGTGAACTCCCGTGGCTGCTTACCCTCCGCTTCCCTCTTCACTGGCCCCCTACCCCGTCGTTTCAAATATCGCGTTCACAGAAGGTCCGATCTTCGACGATCGTGGCGATCTCTACTTTATGAATTACATGGAGTTGGGTACGCTGGGCCGGTTTTCCAGCGATGGCACGGTGGAGGTGTGGACGCATACGGGCGGTCTGGTGAACGGGCTCAAGTACGATGGCCGTGGGCACATCGTTGCGGCGGATCATATGGGAGATCGCGTTACCCGCTTTAATCGCCAGACGAAGTCCATGGAGGTTCTGACAGATGGCTACGAGGGCACTTCATATGTTAGCCCAAATGACATCGCTCTTAATCTCAAGGGGGACATTTACTTTTCAGACTCCGGGAGAGACGAGTCGCTGGCCAACGGCGGCGTCGACCGACTTGGTCACGAGATGCCTTTTCCGAACGGGCTAGCAGTGCAGCCAGATCAGAAGCGCCTTTTCCTTGGCACGTCTGGAACGAACTCAATTCACAGCTACGATATCGCAGTCGACGGGACGCTGACGAACAATCGCATCGTGCATGAATTTCCGAATGTATCAGTCGATGGGATGCAGTTCGATGAGAACGGCAGGCTGTGGGTTGCTCGGTGGATGTCATCGATCCTGATTCCGGCGATCTGCTGGCAAGTTATACGATGGGCGGACCCGGCGTTACAAACGTGGCCTGGTGGGGAAAGTCGTTGTACGTGACTGTGTCTGGCCGCAACTCTATTGAGCGATTGGATATTGGCGTTGGCCCCGCGGACATCGTCCCAAAGTGGGGATGATAGCGCGAGGCCACTGAAGCGTTCGGGCTACGTCAGCTCTGGCTTTATCCGCTCGTACTGCACCGGCCATTTGAGATCGTGACCTAGTTCATGGGCGGCGCTTAGAGGCCAATAGGGATTTCGCAGCAGTTCGCGTGCCAATAGGACCACATCCGCTTCTCCGTCAGCCAGGATTTGCTCCGCCTGATGCGCTTCTGTGATAAGGCCAACTGCGCCGGTGGCGATGCCAACCTGCTCTCTGATTGCGGCGGCAAATGGCACCTGGTAGCCCGGGTAGGCTTCCATCTTTTGCGCCGGAGAGTTCCCACCGGATGAGGCGTCAATCATGTCTACGCCGAGATCCTTGAGCCACTTGCAAAGTTGGATGGACTGATCCAGATCCCAGCCACCTTCTACGTACTCAGATGCGGATATCCGTACCACCAATGGCAAGTGATCTGGAATCACTTCACGTACTTTTGCCGCTGTCTCAAGGGCGAATCGCGCACGATTCTCCAGCGAGCCGCCGTACTCATCATCTCGCCTGTTTGAGAAGGGTGACAGGAACTCATGTGCCAGGTAGCCGTGGGCAAAGTGGAGTTCAATCACCTCGAAGCCTGCTGCAAGAGATCGCTCAGCCGCAGCGCCAAACGCATCGGTCAGATCGTGAATCTCATCGACTGTTAGTTCCTGGGGGATCGCGTAATCCTCGTCAAACGGTAGATCGCTGGGGCCGAACGGCTTCCAGCCGGCGGGCTCGTTCTCTGGAATCAGCGTGCCGCCTTCCCATGGTGATTCATGGGAGGCTTTTCGGCCAGCATGGGCGATCTGGATTGATGCCGTGGAGCCCTGGCTCTTGATGAACTCGACGATTGGCCGCCAGGCATCCACATGTTTGTCGGCCCAGATTCCGGGGCATCCGGGAGAGATTCGGCCTTCGGGCACAACTCCTGTTGCCTCAGCCATGATAAGACCGGCGCCTCCGACGGCACGAGTGCCCAAGTGAACCATATGCCAATCAGATGGCACACCATCAACGGCGGAGTACTGACACATCGGCGCGACGAAGATCCTGTTCTTCACTTCTACGTCACGAAGGTTTATCGGCTCAAAAAGCTTGACTGACATTGCTACTCCGGGTCCACAAGGAATTGATATTGATTTCACTTTTAATTTAACGAACCAATCCTACTTGCTCTAGCAAATGGTTCACGTCAGCACTCACGAGCAGGACGGTGAAATTACGAGAACAGGCATGCGATTTAATTTCGATATTCGCAATCAGGGAGCGACATTTCAACTGCAATCCCCTATCATCCGACCACCGAGTTTACTTATGAGAGATCGAGTGGTGATGCAATGGTTCAGCAACAGGCCCAGATTCTGAGGCCAGAAACGCTGATTGAAGAGTTCAAGAAAAACGACGTGACCCATGTGATCACGATCCCCGACAGTGAGACCAACTACCTGTATGAGTTGATGGCTGAGGAGGATTGGCTGGACGTTATTCCCATCTCACGTGAAGGTGAAGCGCCGTCGACCGCTTTAGGTCTGAACATCGCCGGAAAAACTCCTGTGTGCCTCATTCAAAACACAGGAATGATGGAGGCAGGGGACTCTATTCGGGGCATGGCTCTGGATGTGGGATTCCCGCTGGTGATGATAGTTGGTTACCGCGGTTGGACTCGTCGTGGTGCCACTCCAGACAGCGCTGCAACGTACACCGAGCCGATTCTCCACGCGCTCCGGCTCAACTACTACCTGGTCGAGCAAGACACCGATGGGCCACGAATCTCGGAAGCGTTTGAAGAGGCTAGAGTCACCAAACGCCCGGTCGTGGTGCTGATTGGCGACGAGTACCATGGATTCAATCGTTAGTCTCCAGGCTCATTCAAGAAGATTTCATGTTTGCTCAGGAGTATTGAAATGATCGATGGCATTGAGGTTCTAAAGGCGTTCGTACCGCACCGCGGTGATGCACTCGTTACCCATTCAGGAACGACTGGCGGGCGCTGGGGTGAGGTGAGTGAGAATCCGGGCCGTGACCTTCGGCTTGAGAGTTCCATGGGGCAGACAACTTCTGCCGCGTTCGGTCTAGCCCTCGGCCTGCCTGATGAAAAAGTGGTTATTTTCGACTCAGAAGGCGCGCTGCTTATGAACCTGGGTGTTCTGGCCAGTGTTGCTGGCAAAGCGCCCAAGAACTTCTACCACTTCCTGCTGGACAACGAGTGCTATGCGACAACCGGTGGCCAGCCCGTGCCGAATGCACAGGGAATCGACTATGCCGGAATGGCGAAGAGTGTGGGGTACAAATCAACCCATCACTTTGATGATCTGGAAGAATTTGTGACTAGTGTCGAAGAGATCATGCAGGAAGAAGGCCCGGTATTCGTCTCAGTGAAGATAGAAGCTGAGGTTCAAAACTTGCCAATGGGACTGCGAACAAGCTCTGGTGGCCGAAGCCGCTTGGAGACGATCAAAGACTTCCAGGAAGAGATGGGAATCCCGGCGCCGTAGCCAGCAGATTTAGTGTTGTTTCAGCGTCGCAGAGCGGTCAAATCGTATCCCTGGGTGTCGTTGCCTACGGCTTGAAAGCCTTCCACGTACCTCTAACAAAGCCTCAGAAACTCGAATAGTTTTTGCTGCATAAGTTGTTCGCCTTATTCGAAATAGCGACGGCAAGATCGTGTCGGCGTGAAGAGGTTCATGTGACCTGGCAGACTCAATCGTTCCGCAATCGAATCATCGGTTCACGTTTCTCAGTTCTAGAGGCCACGCTACGACCATCGCTTTGCGTCGATGCAACTGATACCAGTTGTTGAACACTGTCGTTCAACGCGGCGACTTCCCCTCGAAGTAGTTCAACTCGCTGAGATAGCCGCTCTTGAGCGGCAGTCGCATCGCTTTTTGCCGCTTTTATTTCACTGCGTCGCTGTTCTGATTCTGACCTGAGTTCATCTCGGAACGAAGCGTCACTCTTACCAAGCACAGAAAGTTCCGCCTCAATCTCCCATAGCTGCTGCTCCAACGCTTCAAAGCGGGATTTATACCGCTTTCCCGAAGCTTTTGCGCCTGTGTGTTCACTCCATGAGCGAATTTCATGTGGCCAACCAAGCCAGCGCAATTTTTCAGCACTTTGCCGCAGGAATCACAAGGTCCGGAAATGGGCGAGACACTGGCTGTAATGGCGTGCCGTTCATCCGGGGAGCGTATCACTGAGTGTCCACAAGTCGGCGCCTGAAATGGGTTGACAGGTGCTCCGTGGCGGGTAGAAATAAGTTGGGTTGCTGTCAAAACTGCTGTCAATCGGAGAAATCACCACCGCAACTACATCACCGAAACAGCCGAATTGAACTGAGAATGTGTGGCGCGCCTGGAGGGATTCGAACCCGCGACCCCTGGTTCCGAAGACCAGTGCTCTATCCGCTGAGCTACAGGCGCCTGTGACGATCTGGCGGTATCGACTCTAGGGTCGATGTGGCTCACCAATCGCATGATGATGTGTGGGGTGAGCGATGGGAATTGAACCCACGATCTTCAGGGCCACAACCTGACGTGTTAACCACTACACTACGCCCACCACGTGAATATCTAACGCTAGCATCCGCTGTGTTGCTTACGCAACGGGCGCGCAGGCTCACTCTGGCAAATCATTGGCCCGGATACGGGTCGATCAGGCACTCTGGGAGATAACAGGTAGTCAATATGGCACTTTTGTTGAAGGGTTTTTCTGATGAGACGGTCGATACCGGCGAGGTGGAGATTGGCTACTCCGTAGGGCCGGACAATGGCCCCACGCTGCTGCTTGCGCATGGCGTGACCAGTCGGCGGGACTCATTCTTGACGGTGTTGGACGTGCTGACAGCCAAGTATCGGGTCGTGACGATGGATCAGCGCGGGCACGGCTATTCAGGACACCCCGGTGAGTATGGTCGTGAGGATCACGCTCGAGACATCAACTTCATTCTTGAGAACGTTTGTGATGCTCCGACTATCTTGTGGGGCCACTCGATGGGTGGCGCGAATTCAGTTGGCGTGGCGATCAATCCGCCGTCGCAGTTGAAGGCGCTTGTACTGGAAGATGCGGCGGTGTTCCCACGTGTACGGCCGCCGTCTGCCAGCAACTCTCCCACGATGAGTATGTTCCAAATTTCACTCGATCTCATCGATGCGGACGCGACGGTGGAAGAAGCCGCTGCTCGATTCCGAGAGGCGTACCCGAACTGGCCAGATTACATATATGGCTGGAAAGCGGAATCGATTCTCCAGATGGACGCCGATATCCTACGGAATGTGATTGGTGGGACTTCATCATTCAGCCCCGGAGATCCCGCAGAGACTCTGGCCCGGATCAAATGCCCCGTTCTGCTGATGCAAGCCGATCCGACCGCAGGCGGCATCCTAGCGGACGATTTTCTGGCCGAAGTAGTTCCAGATAGCGATGACTGGACCGTGGTGAAGATTGAAGGCGCAGGCCACAACATCCACCGGGAGCATTCGGAGCTGCTGCTGTCGGTTGTGTTGCCGTGGTTGGAGACGCAGTCGGGCGCGTAGGCGTCCTGCTCGACCGATGATGCCCCTACGGGAACCGTGCGTGAGAACGGGAAGTGGCTAGCGTATGTGACGCGCCCTCACCCCAGCCCTCTCCCATGGGGAGAGGGGGTAAAACGCGATAAGCCAAGGCTGTTCGCTGCCCCGCGGCCTATGCCCCTGCGGCAGCCACCTAGAGGCCTCGTTCCTTTTTCACACGCGCCCACTCATCGTGGGATTCCTGGCTTGGGGGGTAGTACTTGCCGGGGGGCACGCCCTCGGCTCGGATCTTTTCCTTAACGTAGTTCTCTACTTCTTCATGTTCGATAGCCCACTCAAGGACGGCTTCAGCCATCCAGGATGGAACAACGAGCATGCCATCGCCGTCGCCGACCATCACGTCGCCGGGGCGAATTAACGCGCCGCCGCATTCGATCTGGATGTTTTCTTCGGCTGGAATTGCCGTTGGGCCACCGTGGAAGCTGCGGGCGACTGCGTAGACGGCGAGGCCGTAATCTTCCTCTTCGAGCACTCCGAGATCGCGGATAGCACCGTCGATGATCACGCCGTCGGCGTTGTTCATCTGGAGTTGGAGCAGTTTCACGTCGCCGGCGACCACGTCTTCCTTCTTGCTCATGATGTCTGCCACCAGCACGTCACCCGGACCGCAGCGGCCCATCGCCACGTACTCAGGCGTGTGCTCGCCGCTACCCATCTCGGCAGATAGGTCTGGCCGGATTGGCAGGAATCGTAGCGTTCGCGCCCGGGCTGCGAATCGCTTCTCGCCCGTGTTGAACGGTCGAATGCCTTCCAGCACGCAGAGTGGGTGGCCGTATGCACGGCAGCCGCCGTAGACGGTGGCGACTGGGATGGTCTTGAAGCCGTCCAGAACGCTCTGCGGGACGTCTAAGGGCTTCATATCGAACGTTGGGATGTTTGCCATGAGTGGAGTCTCCGGTTAGTTGGCTGGTTTGTTTTCTGGTCTGTTCTACTGGGAGTCGGAGTCGGCGAGATCGAGCGCCAGCTGTACGAGTGTTCGTGTTGGTGAGCCGGTGGCGCCTGCGGTCAGTATGCCGTTGGTGCCGTCAGACATGGCCATTGCGGCGATATCGAGATGGACCCACGGTGTGTCTTCAGCGAATTCACCGATGAAGTGCGCTGCGGTGATCGCCTGTGCGAGTCGGCCACCCGTGTTCTTAAGATCCGCAATCTTGGAGCGGTTCTGTCGCCTCGCCACTTCATCGAGCGGCAGCCGCCAGAACGACTGACCGCGCTTGTCTCCCGCGGCGATCAGCGCGTTCACCAGGTCATCATCATTAGAGAACGCGCCGGCGTTGCCCTTACCGAGTGCGACCACGATGCCGCCGGTGAGCGTGGCAATATCCACCATGCGTTTGGCTCCGTTTTCTCGGGCATATACGAGTGCATCAGCCAGGGTGAGCCGCCCCTCTGCATCGGTGTTCAGCACCTCGATGTACTTGCCGTTCATGGCCTGCACAACGTCACTGACGCGTTGTGCGCCGCCACCGGGCATGTTTTCCGTGGCGAGGCAGAGCGCTGTCACGTTGATCTTGGGAGCGATCTCAGCGATGGCCCGTGCGGCGGCGATAACCGATGCACCGCCGGCCATGTCGCTCTTCATTGTCTCCATACCGCTGGAAGGCTTCAGCGAAAGACCACCAGAGTCGAACGTGATGCCCTTACCGATGATCCAGAGATTGTTGTCGGCGTCGTCAGGATCTCCCGCGTAGTCCATCCGGATCATCTTTGGCGGTTCGTGGCTGCCCTGCGCAACGCCAAGGAATGCGCCCATGCCCATCTTCTCGGCATCCTCACGCTCCAGCACCGTGATCGAGAGACCATCGGTGGCCTCAGCTACGGCGACCGCTTCTTCTGCGAGCCGCGTGGGCGTCATGATGTTGGGGGGGTGGTTCACAAGGTCACGTGCGAGCGCCTCTGCGGTGGCAATGCTGGTTGCACGGTCCACAGCGGCCTGAAGTTCAGATGCCTTGCTGGCGTCCAGTTCGATGATCGTGAAAGTCTCGAGGCCCTTCGACTCGTCATCGTCATCTTCGTTGGACGACTTGTAGTTCTTGAACTCATACGTGCCGAGAATGGAGCCCTCGACGATGGATTCAGCCGAGACTGCTGGATCGATTCCGCCAATACCTGCGCCGTGAAGGATCGTAGTGGCTTCACTCGCTCCAATCGACCGAACCCGGCGGGCTACGGTGGCAGCGACTTTGCGGATGCCATCGGCATCCAACTTATCAGACTTGCCGAGACCTGCCACGAGCACTCGGTCAGGAGCGAAATCACCGTAGCGGTCATCCAGCGTGTGTATCACCGTCGCTTCTGATGCGTTCCCCTTGATCTCGCCGTCCTCGATCAGCTTCGAGATTGTTGATCCAATAGAGGAGTCAACCGCGCCCGTAGCACCTTCCGGCGCGGTGACACCTGAAAAGAGGTTCACAACCGCCACGGCCGTCGTCTGTTTTGTGATGTCTCCGGTAACCACTTCGAAATTCAATATCTGGCTCCGTCTTTAGAGTTTCGGTATTTTTATCGTTATGTTTTGTTGTAAGAAATGAAAATTGCAGTTGGAACAGGCATTCTGAACTAATTGTCGTGCGATTGTAGACCTGCGGTTCGGTTTACAGGTAGCGCCGAAAAGCAGGATTTTAAATCGCTCAAACATGCACTGAAAATGCCAAGACTTTTTTGGTACAAATACAAATTCAACTTGACGAAAGCCTTAATCCGTCGTAGTGTGGCGCCCAGTCTCAAACGGTGTGCATGCAGCAGCTTCTAGGTCTCTGGCGGGAATGGGGCAGCTAAAGCACGATCACTGAGCGAGGCGCTTTACCGACACGTTGCTAATGAATGTCCGTTCTTAGCGACAGCAAACATCCCGACTGTTCGGGACATTGAGGGGGCGCCGAAGATGCAGGCCGACAGCATTCAGGTACGTGTTATTTCTGATGGTTCATTTTTGCTCGATGGGGGTTCCGTTTTCGGGCAAGTTCCAAGGGTTATCTGGGAGAAGGAAGCCAAGCCAGACCGTAAGAATCGCGTTCGTCTCGGCTTGAACACTCTTCTTGTCCAGACTCCGGAACACAACATTCTTATTGATACCGGCATGGGTTCTAAAGACCCCGAAGTCACTCGTGAGGTCTACGGACTTTCACGCTCGAAGCTGCTCAGGGACCTCAAGGTTAAGGGCAATGGAATCACCCCACGAGACATCGACATGGTGGTTCTGAGCCACCTGCACTTTGATCACGTTGGTGGAGCGATTCGACTGGACCGTCTTGGCCAGAAGGTACCTACCTTCCCGAACGCCAAGTACGTCATCCAGAAGAACTCCTGGGAAGAGGCAACGTCTCCGAACGAACGAGCGTGGCCGCACTTCTCACTCACCCGTGACGTCCTGGACGTTTTGGAGAAGTCCAATCAGGTTGAACTGATTGACGGAGACACCGAGATTGTTCCCGGCGTTCAGACTCGAGTAACCGATGGTCACTGCGCCGGTCACCAGTCGGTGTTCATCAACACCGGTGGCGAACGGATTGCCTACCTTGGCGACCTTGTGCCAACGGCATCACACGTGACGCTTTCGTACATCACGGCCTTCGACAAGCGGCCGGATGCAACGCTTGAGCAGAAGCGTGAGTACCTCAACTACATCGAAAAAGATGGCTGGTTGATGGTCTTCGCCCACGGCCACGAGCACCGAGCTGGCTACCTGGAGCGCTGGGGCGGTTCACTGAACCTTCGCCCGGTGGCCGTCTAGCCACAACAAGAACATTCCCAGGAGGGTCGCTTCGAAAGAGGCGGCCCTCCTTTCTTTGGGGCGCAGCTGAGCTGGTACTGGCGGCGGGGCCGCGGGTGTGAACGTGATGTTCGTATTAAATGAGTTTGGTGACTAATTCTTAGCGTCAACCATAATCGGTTCCGCCAGCATCACCTGGCCGTCGAACCCGGTGAGCGTCACTTCCTCAATTAAATTCACACGCGCCCTGCCCGTCTGCTGACCGGAAACCATCCTGGCTCGCACGTAGGAGTCCGTAAGCCCCGCGCTTGGCGCCACACGCTCCCACAGGACTTTGGCGGTGCTTCCGATCAATCCCTGCCTGAAAGCGGCAAACGACTCAGCGCCGATCTCGCGCAGTTGCGACGCACGCTCGGCCACCACTGTTGGATCAATGTGACCATCGAAGTGCGCAGCTGATGTGCCAGGACGTAGTGAGTACGGGAATATGTG
>CAUZJA010000079.1:0-11494 GCA_963579925.1 Dehalococcoidia bacterium
CACTTCAAGCACACAATTGCGTCGGATCCGCTGGCACGAGTTGGTCGGCAAGATATTTCTGCACATGTTGATTTCACGGCCGTTGACGATGCTATGGCCGCGTCCGGATTCGAAGCCATCGCTAACGTCTCACAGACTGAGCTGTTGGGAGAGGCAGACATTGGGGCCTATCTGGATCGCCTGATCGCTGCCGGGTTGCCGCAGCAGGATATTCAGGCGAATCAGTACGCGCTCAGGGCGCTTGTCGAGCCAGAGGGACTGGGCCGATTCCGAGTCGCGGTTCACGGTAGGAACGCGCCTCGAATGAATTTTCCTGAAATCGATTCCCCGACCGTCGACAAGTTTGCTGACGTAACGCTGCCAGCGCTTGACGCTGATCCACGCAGGGTGAATCTCTTTACTGGAGCATTTGGCGGTGGTAATCAGAGTATGGGGACGTGGGGCGAGATTTTCGGGGAGTGATGGCGTTACGTCATGTGGGTCGCGTGCGCCGGGCAACCATAGGGGTTGCCGCTACGGTATTACCAGAGAGTCATCGAGTCTCTGAACAACGTCGCGAGACTGTCTGCATCTACGGGTCTTGGTGAGATCTTGGTGACGCGGTGCTGGGGGAGGGTGCCCTGGACGAGGGCGTCTATGTCGCTTTCTGAGTAGCCTACTGCTGAGAGGCCGTTGGGTATTTTGAGGTCTTTGAGCAGATCTATGATCCAGTCGGCCAGGATGTCTCCGGCGTCCTCTGGACCTGCGCCCCGAGTGTCGACTCCCAACAGTTTCGCCGCGTGCAGGTGGCGTTCCGGGTTAGCCAGTGCGGTGAAACGGAACACGGCCGGGGCATTGAGTATGACCGACATGCCGTGGGGGACGATGGGTTCGTCTGCCGGGTAATCAGGTGGGACGAAGTCGCGCACATTGCCGGATACGGGGTACGACATGCCGTGGCAGAGATGGACGCCCGCGTTGCCGAAGCCTATGCCTGCAAATGAGGCTGCCAGTAGCATCTGAGCGCGAGCTTCTTCGTCGGACGGATCGGTCACGGCGCGGCGGATGTTGCCGGCCACCATTTCCATCGATCTGGTCGACCAGACGTCGCTGATGGGGTTAGAACCCTGGTAGGCGGGACGGTAGGCCGGGCTCTTTGGAGCTTCCCGGTCATGGAAGGGAAGGGCGGTGTAGGACTCTAGTCCGTGGCAGAGCACATCGAAGCCGCTGCATGCTGCGACCATTGATGGCAGCGTCTCCGTGTTGTGCGGGTCTACCAGACCCATTAGCGGGCGCAATGATCGGTGTGCGATGCCGGTCTTGGCTCGCATCTCTACCAGGTCGAAGATTGCCACCCCTGTTGTCTCGCTGCCGGTGCCCGCGGTTGTGGGGACTGCGATGAGTGGCTTGAGCGCGCCGGGGACGGGCGTGCCCTTGCCGATAGGGGCGTTGACGTACTCGAGAAGGTCGGCGGGGTAGGTGGCGTAGAGATTGGCCGCTTTTGCGGTGTCAATGGACGAGCCACCGCCAACCGCTACGTAGCCATCAAAGTTTCCATTTATGGCAAACTCGATGGCATGTTTGAATGAGCTGTCTGTTGGCTCAACGCTGGATTGATTATAGATTGCGAAGTCAATTCCGGCGTCGCGCAGTGATTCTGCAGCGACGGCAACAGAGGCCAGTTTTGCCACACGAGGGTCGGTCACCAGCATCACGCGCCGACAGCCGAGCCGGTCCATCTCGAATCCAACCTCACGTGTGATTCCGGGGCCAAACTTGATGGACGACGTGTCCATTGTGAATCCGGTTTCGAGAACTGTTGAGTCGGTCATACACCTTTTCCATTCTTGATTTCTGTTCTCAGCGCGCCCACGAGATCGCCCTTGCGGCCGACTACGACGCGATCCAGTTCCAGCCAACTCGCCATGAGCTTGAGTTCAGTTGCGAGGGCTGCGGCTACTTTGGTTTCTGATCTGTTTGGTTCGATGAACGCGGACTGCACCCGGAGCACGCCTTTCTGGCGGTCAGCTTTGAGGTCGACGCGGGCGACGAGTTCTCCGTCCATCATGAACGGCATGACGTAATAGCCGTACTTGCGCTTTGGTTCGGGGACGTAGATTTCGATGCGGTAGTGGAAGCCGAACATGCGCTCAGTTCGCTCCCGCCGCCAGACCAGCGAGTCGAACGGGGTCAGCAGAGCCGTCGCATGAACCTCATCTGGCACTGCGGCGTCAGGGTGCATGTAGGCCGGTTCGTCCCAGCCATCCACTTCAACCTGAAGGATTCTGCCATCCTCAACAAGCTCTTTGATTCGGGGTCGCATGGTTACGTGGTGGAGCCGGAAGTAGTCAGTGAGGTCTTTGGCGGTTCCAACGCCGTGGGCCTTTGCTCCGAGGAGAAATAGCTGCTTCTGGGCTTCGTCAGGCGAGATGCTGTTCTGGCTTAGGATGTCGGCCGGAATCACTCGCTCAGCGAGATCGTAGTAGCGGGTGAAGTTGCGGCGAGAATGCGTGGTGATGGCGCCTTTGAGGAAATGCCACTCTAGCGCGATTTTGCCCTCGCTGTAGCCCCACCAGGGACCTTTGCGGCTGCCGGGGTCATCGAGGTCGCTGGCGATCATGGGGCCGCGCTTGCCTACTTCGTCCAGGATGGCATCAACGTAGCCGGGTGCCTCTTCCAGCAGTCCTTTGATACGCCATCGAGGCGGGGATGCTTCCATGCGCCAGCGGAGCAGCGGGTAGGTCTCGATGGGGATCAGCGACGCCACATGCGCCCAGTACTCGTACATCTTGCGCTGATCGAATGCGACGCGTTCGACCAGGGAGTGATCGTACGAGCCGAGCCGTGCGAAGAACGGCATGTAGTGCGATCGCACCACGACGTTCACGGAGTCGAGTTGGATGAGTGCGAGTTGACGCGCCGTCGCTTCAATCTCTGCCTCACCAACGGTCGCAGGGCGCGGTGTATCGAAGCCCTGCGCAGCAAGTGCGATGAGGCGGGCGTCGTTTGCGGAGAGAGTTTGGCTCACGCGGCAACCAGATTCACTGTGGTGTTTCTGATTGCCGCGTCGAAAGCCTGATTAGCCTAGTGTTTCAACAGCTGCGCGCTGGCGGTCGTGCCGTGAGGCTCGATCGTTGGCGAAGAGTTTGATGCCGTTGAAGATGGAGTCTTCGTCCAGGTGTGCTTCAGCAATCACGTCGGATTCCGAACCTCCTGTCAGCCACTGGTTGTCCCAGTCAGACGACAGTGAGTACTCATCCGTCAGCGGGCCGGCGTCCTTGATTGGCCACACTCGGCGGGTGCCGGTGCTCACGACCATCATGTCGTATCGGGCCTCTAGTGGAAGTACCGAGTCTCGGTATGCCTGTGGCTGTCGGTCGAACAGTTCTTCGCTGATAGTCGCGATGATCTTGACGTTGATTCCCTCAGCCTCAAGCCTTGGAATGGAGTTCACCAGGTTCACAGTTGAACTGGAGCCAGTGGACACCACATAGCCATGCTTTGGCTTGCCAGGTTCGAAGTCTCGAATCGTGTAGAAGCCTTTGGCTGCTGCCATCGGGTCGGTGTCGGCGAACTTCGAGCGGTCTGCTACGGGGAAGTCGGGTCGCGCTGTCTCAAGGACAATCACACCAACCTTCTGCTCCCGGGCAGCGATTGCTGCGGCAGCGAAGTAGGCTGGTGCGACGTCGTTGTAGTCCCAGAAGCTCAGCGTGATTGCCTGACCTCTTGGAAGGAGCTTCCACACCTGCGGCGAGTAGATGCCGAAGTGTGTTCTGGCGTCTGCTGCAGTCTCCGGTCCGGAGTGGCCAGCAAGAATGTGCAGCACGCCCAGCTTGAACGGGCTATCCTGGTTCTGCTGGCTCCACACACGTGCAGGTAGATACATGAGCGGTGTGAAGGCACCGTAAGTGCCGCTCAGCGCCCAGACGCCGTTGTGCATTTTGGGGTCAAGAGATGCCGACTGGCCAACAAGACCAACTGCTGTGGAGGCGTTGCCAGCTTCCTGGATTGCTGCCTTCATCATGGTGCCGCTGGGGTTGGTCACAGGGTCGAATGTTCCGAAGATTGAGCCGTGCTCAACGTTGATGGATTCCGACAGGTCAGCCGCAAGCGTAATGAAGCGGTTCTCTGTTACGTAGTTCATCCACTTGATGATCTCGGAGACGGCACGCCGCGTACCTCGAACGTTGCCGGCTTCTTCAAATAGCTTGATGCCGACTTCCTGAGTCTGGCCGTTGGCACCTTTGGCGGTGACGGTCTGCGGCTCAGTTGGAAGGTTCTCTACAAGCAGACGTTCGTCCAAGAACGGGTCGACAGTTCGGTCTATTCGCAGTGGCATGTTGTCGTCTACCTGGTCGCCAATCTCAACCATTCGGTTGGCGAGCCACTCACCGAGGCCATTCTTGTCGAGCGCGGACATTGCGATATCGATGTTGGTTTTTGCCTGGATCAGGCGTTCACGTTCGTTGCCAGGGACGCCATCTCGGATGCCTTCAAACTCAACGCCGAACCGCTTCTCAAATGATGCTGCGAGTCCAACGAAGTACTCCGAGTTCATTCCGAAGCCGTAAGCGTGTGAGGCGTGGTCAACAATCTGAGGGCCAACGCCGGGGATCTGACCGTCTTCGGCGCCCGGCCACCAGCCCTTGAGCGTCTTGCCAATCATCATCATTGGCCGGTTGTCGGTGGGATCCCAGTCTTCCATCGCCTTCATGACGGTGACGACCTCATCGTAGTCGTTGCCGCCATCAACGCTTAGAACGTTCCAGCCGTAGGAGGCCCACTGGTCTTCCAGTCGGTATGCCTCGAACTCAGGTCCAACCACGCTACCGATCAACTCATCGTCGATACCGGCGTTGTTGTAGGAGAGCAGGAGCCGGAGTCGTTTGCCGACTTTCTGTGCGACGGCCTGCGTCTTCATTTCCTGAGAGTGACCTGATGTCAGCGCAAATTCGCCCTCAATACCAATAATCTTGAGTGAGTCAGGGGCACCCATGATATCCCAGAACGCGGCTTTGCCAGCCGCGGTGGCAATGCCAATTCCAGAAGGGCCGCCATTGACGTCGTTGGTCAGGTCAATGGTCTCTGCGTGACCGGAAAGCGCTTTGATGCCGCGTAGTTTTGCCTGTTCGAACAGTGGGTGATCCGCAAGATCGTTCTCTTCAAGAATATCTTTTAGCGCGCCAGCACCTCGGCGGAAGCCCAGTCCATCGATGGAGAGCATCGCAATGTTGGGGTCAACGCTGTATTTGTCGTCACCCGTGCGCTTGTGGGCACTTGCCATAGCCTCGCCCATGATTGTCCACAGGGCGTAGGAGGTTGGCACGTTGTGACCGCCGGCCAGCATGAACTTGTCTGAGTATGGGTGCTTTGGCCTGCGATAATCGTAGAGCAGGCCGCCGTTCTCCGGGCCTGCCAGGTGGGCGGCCACGTTGTAAGGCGTATAAGCGAGTGGCCCGCCAAAGTGGCCTGTCTGCGCGTAATTGCAGAACAGGACCAGTGTCATTGCGGTAAGGAAACCTACGTCCTCAAACCGCTCTTTGTCATATTCAGGAATCGGTAAATTCAGATCTTCTGAAGATCCTCGTGCAGTTACGTTCCTGATCGTCACAGACTCGCGTGCGCGTGTCTGGGTCATATGCTTGCGCTCCTCACAAATATCTCGGCTAACAACGGTTCACAGTCGTTCCAAAACGACCGGAGAAATTCAGATCACACCATACCGTGTTCATAGGTGGGCGGAAAGGTATCAATTGGGGTGAAGTGGCAGAACATGTGATTTGGTAACTTCATCTCCCACGAGGTGATCCCGCTGAGGGATCATACGAAGGCTTCTTTGGCGGCACGCAATCGCATGTTCGATGGCTCTATTAACGAGTGATAGGCCTTGATCTGGCTTTCCAGCGTGGAATTCGGGTCGAAATGGACGATGTCGACGCAGATTGGGGCGCTGCACTCACCCGTTATTTGCTTCGTACATGTATAAAGAAGGTGACTGGATATTGTTGGGCATAAAGGACGGGTAAACGTACATGGCTGATGATTCGGGTGAAGACGGCGGAAGACGCGGGTTCCGCGGGAACTGGCGAGTACCAATGGAGTTCATGCGAACTCGGTTTCTGGTGGGTCTCGGATTCCTCGCGCCGTTCATCATCACGTGGATCGTTCTAGATTTCCTGATCGACTTCCTTAGGGGTGTCACAGAGCCAGCATTCTTTGATGTATTTGGACGCAGTATTCCTGGTCTTGGGTTAGCGATACTCATTGGGGTTCCACTGATCTTTGGTGCTCTGGCGCTCCACTTTGTGGGTGTGCGGGCGATGGCTACGCTGGAGGCCACAGCGGTTCGAGTGCCTCTTATTGGCGCGATATTCACGGTGTCACATCAGATCGTCTCTGCGATGGGCGGTGGCGGACAGTCGGGATTCCGCAAAGTGGTGACCATTGAGTATCCACGCAAAGGGATCTGGAGTCTGGGGTTTCTGACCCGTGTGATCACTCTGGGTGAGGAGACACAGATCGCGCTGGTCTACATCCCAACGGCGCCAACGCCAAACTCTGGAAACATGCTGCTGTTGCCTATTGCAGAAGTAATGGAAACAGATATGACCGTGAACGATCTGATGCGAACCGTGCTCTCAGCAGGCGTGTCGAGCCCGGAACACATCGTGCGCAGACCGCTATCGCTCACACCTGAGGGTCAGGTAGAAGGTGTGAGCAACGATTAGCCGGGACGTCGATAGGCTGCTCGCCGGGTAAGGTATTCATCCAGATTTGAATTGGTGCAGCGATGGCTGCGCCGCAACCAGCTACGACGTAACTAAGGAACAATAATGACGATTGCGCATCTTCGGACGTACACGATCAACAAGGGCATGATGGATAGCTGGCTCTCGTCTTTCGGCAAGCTGATCCCCCTGATGGCTGAGCATGGCATCAAGGTTGAGAGTACGTGGGTGAACGAAGAGAAAACTCAGTTCATCTGGATCAGGTCGTACGGCGATGATGTAGCAAACATCGAAAAGGCTGAAGCAGGTTTCTATGGCTCTGAATACTGGCTCGCGAATGTGGATGCGATTCGGTCGCATTTGTCGCATCGAGAGATCGTGCAGCTAGAGTCGGTTTAGGTGCCTGCCGCACGGGCACTGGCCGCGGGGCGGCAACAGCCATGGCAGCTCCCTCACCTTAGCCCTCTTCCAGAGGAAGATGGGACAAAGCGGGAGAAGGGATAAGATAGGAAAATTAGATGGACCTCATACAGATCGGTTCAGTGAAGTCGCCGCAGACAGAAGCGGTTGATGAAGGCTGGGGCGAAGTGGTTTCGGATATCGAACTGCAGAAGGGGCTTGGCGTGGGACTTCAGGGCCTCACGGAGTTCTCCCATGCTCTTGTGGTCTTCTTCATGCATGAGGCGCGCTTCGACTGGAAGAACGATGTTCTTCGCCGACCGCGCGGCAAGGATGATATGCCTGAGACCGGCATATTCGCGCAGCGCGCCCGGTCTCGCCCTAACTCGATTGGCGTTAGTGCGGTCGAGATCGTTGAAGTCGAGGGCGATATCGTTCGCGTAAAAGGCCTAGACGCGATCGATGGCACACCTATCCTCGATATCAAGCCCTACTTCCCGGATTACGACTACGTGGAGCATGCCCGAGTCCCCGCATGGGTAGACCGCCTAATGGAAGGCTACTTCTAGGTGCCTGCCGCACGGGCATTTGGAAGAAGCGGCAGGTTGATTGGTGAAATCTTTGTTCACTTTTTGATGAACCGAGCTGACCGCAATTTGTCATCCTAGGCGGCTTTGCGGCCGGGATCTCAGCCATGACAATTGAGTCGGTCGATCAACCGTGAACCGTGCCCACACTGAGATCCCGCGGGCCGAAGCGGCCGCAGGATCACAATTTCGGGGACTCAGAAAACGCGCTTTGGAGTCAGCGATGCGAGCCATTCTGAGCCGGTCGTAGAGTGGATACATCTTTTCCGCGCAGGTCGATCAGTCTAATCGGGCATACGCCACAGCCGAGAATCTGATCTAATTACCCGCACGAAATTCCACCTTCCACTGCGGAGCTGCTTTAGATGGCTACTCACCGGCCTATTACACTCGGACACGATACGACCGATGTGACCCTGGATGACGTTATTGGCGCGGACGTAAGCGCCGACGTCATGACGTTCACAACAGCAGCTGATGGCCCGGAGGGATCGGTGCCGTTTACTGGCGAGATGCTGATTGAAGAGCCCAGTGGAAACATATTTGGCTTTTCGCAGAATGCGGCAATGGGTTGGGAGCCGTCTCAGCTACTTCGGAAGCAGTTCCTGATTCTTTCCACGGCCGGTGGTGTTCGAGGCAACGACGGCAAGCCGATTGCGCTTGGTTTCCACACCGGTCACTTCGAGTTGAGCCTGGCTGTTGAGGCTGCAGCAAATGAACTGAAGGCGTTGAAGTCGGTTCCGTTTGCCGGATTCTGCACTGATCCGTGCGACGGGCGTACCCAGGGTACGACGGGGATGATGGACAGCCTGGCGTATCGCAATGATGCAGCGCAGGTTTTGCGTCGGCAGGCGAGGTCGTTGCCAACGGCACGCGGCGTGCTCGGCATTGCCACATGCGACAAGGGTTTGCCTGCAATGATGATGGCTCTGGCGGGATTGCGGGACTCACCCGGAGTGATCATGCCCGGTGGGACAACTCAGCTGCCAAATGATGGCGAAGATGCGGGGCAGATTCAGTCGATTGGCGCTCGGTTCTCGCAGGGTGAGGTGACACTGGAGTACGCCCAGGATGTTGGCTGCAGAGCTTGCGCCAGTCCCGGTGGTGGGTGTCAGTTCTTCGGTACGGCTGGAACGTCGCAGGCGATGGCGGAGGCGCTGGGTCTTGCGCTCACGCATACGGCGCTGGCGCCGAGTGGCTCGCCAATATGGATGGATAACGCACGCCGATCAGCGAAGGCGCTGGTTGCGATGGAGCGAGCGGGCACCACGGTGTCGGATGTTCTCTCGGATGGTGCTTTTGAGAACGCGCTGATTGTGCATGCCGCGGCTGGTGGGTCCACGAATTTGCTGCTGCACATGCCTGCGATCGCACATGCTGCGGGGCGACGGCGAATGACATCGGATGACTGGAACCGCATCAACAAACAGGTGCCTCGGTTGGTGGATGTGCTGCCGAATGGTCCGGTAGGCCACCCAACAAGCCGGTTCTTCGCGGCGGGTGGTATTCCTGAACTGATGTTGCACCTACGTGAGATGGGACTGCTAGACCTGGATGTGAAAACGGTCACCGGTCGGACGCTTGGCGAGAACCTGGAGTGGTGGGAGACGAGTGATCGTCGCCGACTCTCACGGGAGCACTTGCAGAACGTGGATGGAGTTGATCCTGACAATGTGATCATGACGCCGGACACGGCGCGCTCACGCGGCCTCACCAGCACCGTGACGTTCCCATATGGGAACCTTGCACCGGAAGGTTCGGTCATCAAGAGCACTGCGATTGATAAGACAGTTCTGGACGATGACGGCGTGTATCGGAAGGTTGGGCCTGCGCGAATATTCCGCACGGAAGCAGCCGCGATTCGGGCGATTAAGAGCCAGGATGACGACAAGATCAAGTCTGGTGACGTGATGGTCGTCAGCTGTGCTGGGCCGCAGGGTTCTGGCATGGAAGAACTCTTCCAGGTAACAGTGGCGCTGCGGTATCTCTCTTACGGCAAGCACGTGACGTTGTTGACTGATGGTCGGTTCTCCGGAGTGTCTACAGGCGCGTGCATTGGCCACATCGGCCCTGAAGCGCTTTCAAACGGTCCGATTGGGCGTGTGCGAGAGGGCGATCAGGTGCAGGTGATCGTCGACACAATCAACCTCACAGGAACCATCGACCTGATCGGGGATACCGAGACCACGCACGATGCAGAGTGGGGTACGGCTGAATTAGAGCGACGGGGTCGCCCAGATGATCTGGCATCGCATCCGCTGATTCCCGATGACACTCGTCTGTGGGCAGCTTTGCAGGAAGCAAGCGGCGGCACATGGGGCGGATGCGTCTTTGATGTTGATGAGATAGTCGGTGTGATCCGGGAAGGGTTGGCGGCGCGGGGATAGGTTAGACCGCCCCACAGTCCATACCGCTGCATCCACCGCGTCCGAAAGGCCCGCCGTTCACATGTCTTGGGCCGCGAGACTTGCCGCACACGCGTCATCCTGAGGTTCGACGAAGGATCTCAGTCTAGTCGGGCGTCCAGGTGACGACACGTGTGCTCACTCGTTGCTCGCGGGCTCGACGTGGCGTGTGTGGGGACGATGCTGAGATTCTTCGCGGAGCCGCAGAATGACAGTGAGACCCGGGCGAGATTAGGTCCCTTCAGGGGCATCTGTACCCTCTCCACGTCGACACTTTGCTGGCTATCCGGCCGCGTGCGGACGTCACATCCGGCAGAGACCCTCACGCGGGCTCAGGGTGACAGTGCGTGCGTGAGGGTCTCTCCGTTAGCGCGGAGTAGTGCCATCCACCGGAATCCTCTTGACGGTTTCTTGAGGATGGTGGCGTGAAATGATTGACGTAAGCAGAGAACCGTCGTTTTGTTGGAAGTGAATTGTTAGATTTCATCCCCACGTTCTTCTGCGTACCAAGCAACATTTGCAGCAGGCGCATTTTTTATTGGGTTCTGGGGAGTCGGTAGCGCATACGTACTCTCGGCAGCCGTGTATGTGCTGGTGTTGTGGACGACCACGAAGATCACTTTCCCAGATATTGCAGGTGACCCCAAAAAGAGAGGAAGTGCAGTAGGCCAACTGATGGAGGGATTCCGATTCATTGCTCATGACCGGATGATTCTGACACTGGTGCTACTGGGACTGGCGCCGTTCGCGGTGGGTATCGCTCATCGAACACTGCTGCCGGGGCTGATTACCGAAGTCCTTGAGGCAGACGTCGAAATGCTGGGAATTTTGCAATCGGTGGCGGCGATTGGGAGTCTTGGGGCTGGTTTGTACCTCGCGTCGCACACCACGATTCCCCGCAAGGGCGCGCTTATGTTGGCTGTGACGGTGTCCTATGGCGTGTCTATGTTTTTCGTGGGATGGACGTCATATTTATGGATTGTGGCGCCGCTATTAATCATCGGTGCGATGTCGCAGACGGTATTCCGTGCAGCCAACACGACGATGCTTCTGGAGCGTACGCCGGTTCGACTGCGCGGCCGCGTGGTGTCCGTGACACTAATAGACCACGCCCTTTCGCCGGTGATGGGCATAGTGTCTGGGGTGATAGCCGATTCCTGGGGCGTGGGCGCAGGGTTCATGTTCCTGGGCGCTGCGATTCTGTTTGTGGTCGCCGTAGCAATGGCGGTAAACCCAGGCTTCCGCAAAATCTAGGTGCCTGCCGCACGGGCAATTAGAAGAGGGAAGCGCGTTGTTCGCTTCATGACGGTAGCGGCGGGTCTAAGACCCGCTCTTCGGTAGCGTGACGGTCGCTCATTCGCGGCGAGGGGCCGGGGGAGCGGGTCTTAGATCCGCC
>CAUZJA010000080.1:0-11241 GCA_963579925.1 Dehalococcoidia bacterium
AAGCCCATGGATCTGCTGTTTCTCAATGCCAGCACCAACGCAACAAGCGCTCCACCGCAAGATCCCTGGCTGGCTGGATCATCGGTCGCATACTACTACTTTGGGTACTGGATCCTTGGTGGCATCTCGCAGATGGCCAACGTGCCAACTTTCATATCGTTCAATCTGTCGATAGCACTGATTGCTGCACTTTCGGCCGGAGCTATCTTCAGTCTCACCTACAACATGGTTCGCTCCGATCACGCGCGGCAGGGGAGGGCGATAGTTGTAGGCGTAGTCGCTTCCATTTTGCTTCTGGTAGCGGCCAACTCAATAGGAGTCTGGGAGATTGGATCTCTGACTGGAGTCGGAACTGAGACCGTCTATGATTGGGTAGACATAGATCGAGTGGAACCGACGCAGAACGGCAATAACTGGCGTCCCACTGATTTTTGGTGGTGGTGGCATGCGTCACGGGTCATCAACTCATTTGGGGAGACCGGAGATCAGGTCGATTTCACTATCCAGGAATTCCCGTTTTTCAGCCTGTTGCTCGGTGACTTACATCCGCACCTGATGTCGATTCCGTTCGTGCTGTTGGCGCTTGCATTTTTGTTCCAGATGCTGATTGCCCGCGAACGTTTTACGCTGGGTTGGATCGCTGGGAACAAGCTGCGGGTGCTCTTGCTCGCAATCGTGATCGGAGCGTTGGGTTTCATCAACGCCTGGGACATAACGACGCTGGGAGCGCTGCTTTTCATTGTGGTCACACTCAGGGCGTGGCGAGCCAATAACGGGAATCTATTTGCCGCGATCATCACAGCAATTCCGCCATCGTTGTTCGTGGGTGTCGTCGCAATCGCTCTGTACTCGCCGTTCTATCTGGGCTCTTTCAGTAGTCAGGTATCGCCGGGCGCACCACTTGGAGCCGTGCAGCACTCGACCAGGTACATCCATTTCTTCACGGTCTGGGCGTTGCCACTGATACTTGTGGCACCTCTCTTCACAGCGACAGCGCGACGCCCAGTGGCGGCAGTGGTGGGTTGGCTGATTGACCCGCTGCGCCCAAGTTTCGGTCGCACGGGCGGAGCAGTTAAGTCTGCCGGGTTAGGGGCAACCGCCAGCTGGATCATCACCGTGCTGATCGCTGCACCATTCATCGTCTGGGTAGTGGTCCACCAGATCGTCAACGCAGACTCTACCGTCGGCGATATCCCACAGCGATTTATCGATGTTCTGCCATTGGCGTTGGCCGCCACAGCGGGAATGTTGGCGATTCTGTGGCGTGCCCGCAGGGGAGCGTCTGACGGCCAACTATTCGCAATACTGTTGGTGGGGTTGTCCGTCTACATGATGTATGGCGTGGAGTTGATCTTCGTGAAGGATCTCTTCAACACCCGCATGAACACAATCTTCAAGGCGTACTACCAAATATGGATATTCATGGCCGTCGCCGGTGCCTACGGCGCGCATTACTGGACCAGCAGGCAGTCGACCTGGCGCCGGTCAATTCGCATCTTAAGCAAATCCGCAGCGGGAATCGCCACCGTACTAATCGTTGTAGCTCTGTACTACCCGGTGGCAGCGTCGTTCAGTAAGGCAGATTCGTTTGTCGCAGACCCAACGCTAGATGGACTGCACTTCATTACTTTCAGCAGCAAACCTGAGCGAAAGGCGATTGAGTGGATCAGTAACAACACGGAATTGGATGCCAGACTGGTTGAAGCCGTAGGCGGTTCGTACTCTGCTTTTGGACGTATATCGTCCGCAACTGGCCGGGCAACAGTGCTTGGCTGGGAAGGCCACGAACACCAGTGGCGGGGCACACGTGAACCATTTGAGGGCAGGGCCGCAGATATCCAAAATCTCTACAAGACAGACGATCTTCTTGAGGCATCAACGCTGCTGGATAGGTACGATATTGATTACGTTTATTTGGGAGCTAGAGAACGTGGCGAGTATGGCCCGGGAAACTTCGATAAGTTTGATGACCTGGGAGAACGCGTTTTTGAGTTCGATTCAACAGTGATTTTCAAGATTTCTAAAGTACGGGAGTAAGTTCTGACTACGTTTAACAGATCGGATGACACCATTACCGATCAGTCTTCGACGATAGCCCCTACGGGAGATTCTGATTTCCACCCGGCGCCGGCTCAAAGCGAGACTGGCAGATGGGAAGACGGAACCTGGATTGATGAAGGTGGTAATGGTGCTTATTCGCCCCAGTCGGCCTCTTCGGATGATTACTATGATGCCGACTACCAGCCGCTGGCAGGCGATGACATTGACCTCGGCGAATTTGTCGATGAGTCACAGACGCGTGGCCGCGGCTGGATACCGAACTTCCCGTATCGCTGGGAAATCGCAGCGTACGCCTCGCTATTCTCGGTCGCTATCCTCATGCGGCTCTACGACCTTGGCAGTCGCGCCGTGCATCACGACGAAAGCCTCCACGGCCTCTTCTCGCACAACTTCGCGAATGGCGACGGATACATTCACAATCCGCTCATGCACGGGCCGTTCCTATTCCACTCAACGGCCGCATCATTCTTCCTGTTTGGATCAAGCGATTTCACGCTGCGGCTAGTAGAGGCCCTCTTCGGCGCGGTACTGATATTTGTTCCGTTGCTTCTACGACCGCGTCTTGGAAACGTAGGCGCCCTGCTAGTCGCCGGGATGTTGGCCTTCTCACCCACATTCCTTTATTTCAGCCGGTTCGCCAGAAACGACATCTTCATGGCCGTATGGACGCTGGCTCTTGTCGGCGTTGTGTGGCGTTACATGGACGAGAAGCAGACCAAATGGCTTTACGCCGCTGCCGCGCTCATGGCGCTAGGATTTGCCACAAAAGAATCACAATTCATTGTTGTGGCGTTGCTAGGCTTGGGACTGATGGCATTGTCCTGGAAGCAGCTTGGGGAGTGGATCTGGGGACAGCGCGGCCTGAATGAGTTCGGGGCTCCTGGCATCCTCATAGTGGTGATCGGTGCGATGACGCTACCGATGCTTGGTGCGTTTTCTGGAATTTCCCAGGACACATTTGGAATTACGCTCGCTGCCAGAGAGGGGACCACAGGACTCGCGACAGGCGAGGCCGACGGAGTAGGAGTGATAGTCGCTCTGGTCCTCACCGGTGTGCTGCTGGTGATTTCGTTCGCGGTTATTCTCAAATGGAACTTAAAGATCGGCCTGATAGTGATGGCGATCTTCTGGTTGATTACATTCCTGTTGTTCACGTCACTGGGCACCAATTTGGTTGGCATGAGCTCTGGTGTCTGGCAATCGCTTGGCTACTGGGTCGGGCAGCAGGAAGTGCGCAGGGGGAGCCAGCCCTGGTACTACTATTTGATAGTAGTTTCGGTCTACGACTTCTTGCCGTGGGTAGTCGCGATTGTGGCAGGGATTTTCTATTCACTGCGTGGAATAAAGAACTACTATTGGATGGTAGTTACCGCGTCTTTCGCGGTCGCCGGAGCTGGGGCTACGGTTGCAGGCGAAACTTCTATCGGCGGAGTTCTCTTTGCCGCAGTGCCCATCGTATTCACACTCATTCCGCTGGCGATGGCTGAAACATCAGAACAAAAGTTCACTAGATTCCTTGCGTTCTGGGCCGCCGGAACTTTCGTCGCATACACGATGGCCGGCGAGAAAATGCCGTGGCTGACGGTCAACATCACGCTGCCGCTGATCCTGCTGGCAGGAAAAGCGCTGGGCGATGCGGTAACCGGGGTTGAGTGGCGTAGACCAATCATGAACGGTGGTTGGCTGCTCTACATAGGGACGCCGATATTCCTGGTGGTGGCATGGCGGGCCATATTCTTTGAGACCAGCGGAAAGGGCGCTGTAGATCTGCTCGAGCTATGGGCGCTGCTGGCCATCATTGGTTTCTCCCTCTTTGGTATGTGGAAACTCATCAACAGGATTGGACGAACGCCAGCATTGACCACCACTCTGACCGTAGTGGTTGGCATGATGTTCGTGTTAACTGTGAGAACCGGTTGGATCGCAACGTACGTCAACAGTGACGTGCCAAACGAACTGCTTATCTATACGCAGACAGCGCCAGATGTACCCAGGCTTGCCGATGAGATCAAAGCGGCAAGCGAGTTGACCGGTGAAGGCTACGCAATCAACCTGACAGTTGACTCTTCAGATGGGTTTACGTGGCCGTGGGCCTGGTATCTGCGCGACTACACATCAACGTCCTATCCGGCGTACGACACGAGCGGAAAGCTGGAAGAGGTACCGGATAGCTCGATTGTTGTTGTGAACGCGCGCAACTCCAGCGTTGTGAGAGATGCTCTAGAGGATCCATCTTTCAGCGAAGGACGTCGTTTCGCACACAGGCAATGGTTCCCGGAGGACTACCGCGACATCTCCGTGGGCGACTTCTTTGGCACAGTGATCGACCGCAAAAGATGGGAGGGGGCGATCGATTTCTTCTTCTTCCGCGCGATGCCATCCGAAATAGGTGGAGTGGACTCATTTGTATATTTCCGTGACGATATTCCGCTGGTCGTGCCGGAGTAGATTCCGCCCGGCGGTGGCCGGAGACTGGAACTGTGTTGGTTGGACAGAAAGCATTTTGGCTAGGACTTGCCGCCAGCGCTGCGCTGCTGGCTGCTTTCGCGTGGCTGTTCTTGCCACGAGAAGATATTGGCGATGTGCTCCGGAACGCGAATTTGGCGTATGTGCTGCCTTCATTGGTTTTTTACTTCATGGCAGTCTGGGCGCGCTCATGGCGATGGAGTTACATTCTCAGACCGCTGATTGGGAAGCCCCGGCGTAGCCTCTACCCGGTGGTGGTGGTTGGCTATATGGCTAACAATATCCTCCCAATTCGGCTTGGCGAAATAGTTCGTTCCTACTACACCAGCTTGCGCGAGCCAATCAGTCCGGCAGCAGCTTTTGGGACTGTCGCGGTTGAAAGAGCATCGGACGTTGTGACGCTGCTCTTCTTTCTGGCTGTTGTCTGGGTTGCTCTCCCTACGTCAGGGCTGCTTGATGAGCTATCAGGTTCGGTTCCAGGCGGTACTCCAATTCTTGTAGCGATATCGGTACTACCGTTCGTTGGTGTGACCGGCGTGATGGTCGTCATATCTCTTGTTTCAGAGAATACGGTTCTGATCTGGATCGGTAAGTTTTTGACCCCATTTCCGGAGAGGATTAGAGAAAAGGCGCTGGTAGTTTCGGCGAAACTTATTGAAGGCCTTACTGTTCTCAAGTCACCGAAGGCCTTACTTGCAGTGTTGCTCATGTCGCTCCCCGTCTGGCTGCTCGAAGCGGCGATGTTAGTGGTGATTGCACTTGGATTCAATATTGCAGATTCGTTCGATACGAACGCAGAATTCATCGCCGCGATTCTTCTATTTACTTCGGTCGCAAACCTGGCTGGAGTGGTGCCGTCCGTCTCTGGTGGAATCGGGCCGTTCGAGTTCTTTGGCGCGGCCACGCTTGTAGGCATGGGGGTAGCGGAAGCAGAGGCGGCAACGTACGTACTTACTGCACACATAGCGCTCCTGGTTCCGGTCTCGATTCTTGGTGTGGTCATGTTGATTATGGACGGTACAAGTCTGAAGTCGCTGGTGAAGCAGGCGGAGAGCGGCCCGACTGGCCTTGAATCGGAGTCAAGCACAGTAGAGTCCACAACATGAAAATTGGAATCGTTGGCGCGGGTGTTGCCGGTCTTGCCGCTGCGTACGAGTTTGGCAAGGCTGGCCACGAAGTTATCGTCTATGAGTCAGCGCCGTTCGTGGGTGGGCAGGCATCGACCATTGAAGTTGGTGGCGCACGACTTGAGCGCGGATACCATCATCTATTTCTGAGCGACCGCGCGATCATTGAGTTGATGGAGGAGTTAGGCGTAGTCGAATCGTTGGAATGGATACCGTCAACGGTAGCCACGTATACCGACGGCAAGATGTACCCGTTCGTCACGCCACTCGACCTGCTCCGCTTCAAGCCGCTGTCATTCATTGATCGCATCCGACTGGGCCTTCTCAGTCTCCGTTTGCAACGTATGAAGGATTGGCGGCCAATCCAGCATCTCACCGCAGCGGAGTGGATCAAGTCAGAAGGCTCAGACGGTATATTCAAGAACATGTGGGACCCGCTCCTGAGAGCCAAGTTTGGTCGCCATCATGACAGCGTTGGCATGCCCTGGCTCTGGTCTAAGTTCCAGACACGTGTGACATCCCGAAAGGGCATGTTTGGGCGTGAAGTACTTGGCTACCCGGTGACCAGTTTCGATGAGGTTATCGAAGCGCTGCAGGCGCGTATTGAAGGGCAGGGAGGGCAGGTGCATCTTTCCTGTCCGGTTCGACAGATTCTTCAGGACGAAAACGGAGCAACCGGACTGCGAGTAGAACCGGACAGCGGCGAGCCGTTCGAACAGGAGTTCGACACTGTCCTTGCGACCAACGCATCGTTCGACTTCGTGAAACTAATCGATCTCCCCGATGATTACCGGAAGAAGCTTGAAGACGTGCACTATATGGCGGCTGTGGTGCTAATTCTGGAAATGAAGCACCCGCTGACGTCCACCTACTGGATGAACATTGCGGATGACTCAGTGCCATTCCTCGGGTTGATAGAGCACACAAACCTGATGCCTAAAGAGATGTACAACGGCAATAGTGTCCTTTACCTGACCAACTATCTGGATCGCGATGAGCCGATGTTCTCAATGAGCAAAGAAGAACTTCTGGCGCACTATCTACCGCATCTCAAGAAGTTCAATCCAGACTTCGATGAGTCCTGGGTAACCAAGGTTCACTACAACGCCCTCAGCGCGGCCCAGCCCATCATCACACCCAATTACGCTGAGCGAATTCCGGACCACCGCACACCCGTGAAGAACCTTTATCTTGGCAACACCACGCAGATCTACCCGGAAGATCGCGGCACGAACTACAGCGTCCGAATGGGGCGTGAGTTGGCTCAGATGATCATTGGGGATAACAAGGCGGTCTAACCGGATTTACGTCGGGCGCTTGCAGCCTGGGCGGCGCCGGAATATCGCTCCGCGTGCTAGACTCCGGCACCTTGCATAAATCAGAAATCGCATTAGCTATTCAGGGATCAAATACACATGGGGTTGTTCGACGGAAAACTGGTTATCGTTACAGGTGGTGGCACTGGAATTGGTCAGGCAACGGCCCTGAAATTCGCTGCTGCTGGGGCGGAAGTTGTCATCTCAGGCCGCCGTCAGGCGCCGCTGGATGAGACAGTTGGTCTGATTGAGGCCGCTGGTGGCAAGGCTCACGCCCTGACTCTGGACCTTGAGAACGGCGACAGTGTTGCCGCATTCTCAAAATCAGTTCTGAGCGCGCATGGCCGAGTAGACGTTCTGGTCAACAACGCTGGCCACAGCAGCAAAGTCCGCAGCATCACCGCCGTTTCACAGGAAGAGTGGGACTCTGTCCTCGCCGTGAACGTCACTGGTGTCTACCAGATATGTAAGGCGATTATCCCTTCCATGCTGGCGGCTGGCGGCGGAACTATCATCACCGTTTCATCCACGGCTGCGCTCCGACCTGGCCTTCTTGGTGGCGCACCGTACGGAGCCGCCAAAGCCGGTGTGACCAACCTCATGGGTGACATCAACTCTGAGTTCAGCAATCAAGGTATTCGCGCAACAGCGGTGATGCCTGCTGAAGTGGATACCCCAATTCTGGAGAATCGGCCATTGCCTCCGGGGCAGGAAGCTCGTGACTCCATGATGCGGCCTGAAGATCTGGCAGACGTCATCTTCCTGTGCGCCGCATTGCCGCCCAGAACAACGATTGAACAGATCGTTATGTCGCCAACAACCAAGCGCGACACTTCAGCTGATCTTGAAGCTGCGAAGAAGGCCGTCGGTTAGCCGACGCCAAAGTATGCCTGCATAGGCTCAAAGTAGTGGTCCAGCCAGCCGCTCTGGTACCCGGCTGCCTGATCATCAGGCACGTTGGTGCGCTTGAGCGTGACTGTGGTGGACTCATCGCCGTGAGGCGATAGTGTGAGCTCGATCATCGAGTCTTCGTCATCCGATCCGAATTGGCTGGTTCGCCACGACTGCAAGATGCGCTTCGCCGGCTCAAGCTCCAGGTTCTTTCCTGAGATGTAGCCATCCCACGCCGTGAACTCGCTGCCGATGGTGTGTTCACCGGTGGCTTCCCCTCCGGTCATAGAGGCGTGACTCTCTCCGTCCAGCCACGCCGCCCAGATCACCAGCGGTAGCGCCGGAATGACTGCCTCAACGGTGAACTGTGTTGTCATACGTTGATTCCCTGCTCATGACCTTGGTTGATTGATTGCTATTGCATCAGGAGCGCTGTCTCAGCGTGCGCTTCCCATCATCGGTCGTGTATATCTCGTAGCCACTGGTGAAGCCACCCCAGTGATCGCCTCCGGGCTCGTCACTAGATTCCACGTGAATGTCAGAGCGATCGAATACGTCTGACTTTAGCCGCGTGCCCAGACCGGGACCTTCCGGTGCTAGCAGATGGCCGTCCCGCACCACTATGTTGGGCTCGATGATCTTGTCATACCAGCCACCGGGGCCGTAGAAAGCCCGTACTGTTTCCATCACCCACGCGTTTGGCGCGTTCATACAGATATGCGCACATGCGAAGACGTTAACCGGGCCAGTTGTATCGTGGGGAGCAACTGGTGCATCCTCCGCCTCAGCCATAGTGGCGATCTTTTTGGTTTCGGTAATGCCGCCCGTCCAGATCAAGTCCGGCATCACGATCTCCGCCGCACCCTCTCGCAAGTATTCTCGGAATTGGAATTTGCTGATCAGTCGTTCTGAAACGCAGATCGGCGCCTCGATTTCGTGCGCGAGGGTCACATGGTTCTGGACGTTAGTTGGCTGGATCAACTCCTCCTGCCAGAACATGCCGAACTGGTCCATCGCGCGACCAATGCGAATCGCATTCTGCAAGTTCCATCGACCGTGCCCGTCGTTGGCTATCGCCATATCTTTGCCCACCGCGTTCCTGACCTGGCGCATTGGCTCCAACATCAAGTCGAGATCGTTATCCGAGAGATACATGCCGCGTGATGGATCGGCAAACGGGTCGGTGAAGGCCCACTTCATGATCTCAATGCCATCATCAAGCAGACTTTTAGCTACCGTCCCGGCATCTTCCATCGACAACTCAAGGTCGCGAACATCGCCGTATGAGGCGTTTGTGTTGTAGGTACGAATGCGATCTCGGCATGCTCCACCCAGCAGGTTGTAGATGGGTTGCTGAGCGATCTGCCCGGCGATATCCCAGAGGGCGATGTCGAGCGCAGAGATCGCACGAGCCTCTGCGCCAGCGAATCCGAAGGCATTTGCCATGTCGAACATGTCGCGCCAGTGGCGTTCGATCGCCAGCGGGTCTTTCCCAATAAGCATGGGAGAGAAGATCTCATGAATGGCTCCGGAGACGGCTCTTGGACCAAACCAAGTCTCTCCCAGACCGACTTGTCCACCGTCTGTGTGAATTTGAACCCACGTAGCGGCGGGGAATTCATCGAGGTGAATCGTCTCAATACGGGTAATTTTCATAGCGAATTCCTGATTGTTGGTCGACTTGCGGATTCTATCCGTTGTCTATCTTCTGGACAGTTCGGAAATCGATTGCGCAAGATCACACATTTTCAGTGATCCCTTTGCTAAGATTGTGACGAATTTCTCAGGCCGAAAATCCCGGCCTTCTTATTACGATGATGGAGTTCGCCGGTTGGCAAGCGAAGTGTCCGAATCCGCTAACGATATACGCACACAAATTCAGTCGATACTAAACGGTCAAATTCAGCCGACCGTTACTGTGCTCTCATCTCTCCTGGCAGTCCAGGATGTCCTTCACTATTTGCCTAATGAGGCCATCGAAGAAACTGCCGCTTTTTCCAATACCACCATCAACGAAGTCTGGTCGGTAGCATCGTTCTATACCAACTTCCGATTTACGCCTCCCGGTGACCATACCTATGAGGTGTGCTGGGGGCCTTCCTGTCACGTGAAAGGCGCTCAGCAAATCCTGAAGTGTGTACAGGCAGAGCTTGGTGTTGATCGGGAAGGCGAGACTGAGGATGGCAAGGTGACGTTGAAGTACGGCACGTGCCTTGGAGCATGTGCTCAGGCGCCGGTGATAGCGATTGATCATCACCACAAGGGCAAAATCACCACAGAGATCGCAGCCAGGCTGGCACGCGAGTTGAAGGGCTAAGGCAGCTACGTTGTTACACCTGACATTCATGGAGACCGTCAAATGACCGTCGCGTTTGCAGAACTCCGAGAACGCGCAGATCGCCGATGGCAAGAACTAAACGACGCTGCATGGATCCGAGTTGGCGGCGGCGTCTCAGGTGAAGCGGCTGGTTGCGACGAGGTGATTGAGGCGTTCAACTCAGAGCTTCAGAGCAGTGGTACCTCAGGCACAGTGTCCAGGGTTGGAATGTACGGCATTTGCTACGCGGAACCTCTTGTAGATATCAAAACTCCAGGTGGCCCAAGAGTCTGGTACGCAAACGTTACACCGGAACAGGTTCCAGAGTTGGTTGCCCAGCACGTAAAGGGCGAACAGCCAGTCATCGCCAGTGCGTTTGGATACGAACCCGCAGGCGAGGGTCAGGTTCTGCAGGGCGTGACGAAATTCGAGGACCTCCCCGATGTTGCAGCGCAGACCCGCATTGCATCCAGGAATTTCGGACACATCGACCCACAGGATCTCCTGCAGTACATCGCTAAAGGCGGCTATGCCGGGTTGGAAAAGGCGCTTGACGGCATGGCACCGGATCAGGTGCTGGAAGAAGTAAAGGGCTCAGGTCTTCGGGGTCGTGGCGGTGCTGCGTTCCCAACGGGACTCAAGTGGAGCTTCCTATCTGGAAACCCCGCCAAAGAGAAGTACATCCTCTGCAACTGCGAAGAGGGTGACCCCGGAGCATTCAACGACAAAGCAATCCTTGAGAGTGATCCGCATACGCTGCTGGAAGGCCTAATTCTGGCTGGCTATGCAACGAACTCGTCCAAGGGGTTTATCTTCATCAGACAGGGCCACGACGAGCCGATCAACGCTGCCCGTAAGGCCGTTGCCGACGCTTATGAGGCTGGATTACTGGGTCAGAACATTCTTGGGTCAGAGTTCAGCTACGACGCAGAAGTTGTCCTAACTGGCGACTCGTATGTAGCTGGCGAAGAGACGGCACTTATGGAAGCCATCGAAGGAAAGCGTTCGCAGCCTCGGTTCAGGCCGCCGTTCCCAGCACAGGCGGGCCTCTGGGGGAAGCCAA
>CAUZJA010000081.1:0-11188 GCA_963579925.1 Dehalococcoidia bacterium
GCATGGACCATGGGGGAAGTTCCTTTCTGATTTGTTTGTACCTACCAGAATGAACTTCCCCTATTTCATGTAAACAAGGTTGGTGGGAACTACACCTACCAGATGATTCGACGGGAAATGGCCTACCGGGCGGCGGCTATTGGCTTGCCTCTTTGGCGGCCTCTGGCGTGCTGGTCCAGGACTACTTTGCGGAGGCGGACGTTGGTAGGTGTTACTTCAAGGCATTCGTCGGCCATGATGTGCTCTAGCGCTTGTTCCAGTGAGAGCGTGCGATGGACGGCGAGGTGCTCTGTCTGGTCAGCTGCGGCGGCTCGCATGTTGGTCTGCTTTTTGGGCTTGGTGGGGTTGACGTCCATATCCTGTGAGCGAGGGTTCTCTCCCACGATCATGCCTTCGTAGACTTCGACACCGGGGCCGATGAAGAGTTGGCCGCGCTCCTGGAGGTTGAGCAGTGCAAAGGTGGTTGTTGGGCCTTTGCGGTCGGCGATAAGACTGCCGGTGGGGCGTGTGCGAAGCTCACCGTGCCACGGCTCGTAGCCTTCAAACACATGGTGCGCAATTCCGGAGCCGCTGGTAGCAATCTGGAACTCGTTGTGAAATCCGATGAGTCCGCGGGCGGGGACGATGAAGTCCATGCGGACTCGGCCGGTGCCGTGGTTGATCATGGTCGACATACGCGCTTTTCGCAGGGCCATCTGCTGAGATACGACACCTACATAGGTGTCCGGGATGTCGATGGACAGCGATTCCATTGGCTCGTGGAGCTTGCCGTCGATCTCTCGTGTGACCACTTCAGGTTTCCCAACGGTGAGTTCAAAGTTCTCTCGACGCATGGTTTCGACCAGAATGGCAAGTTGCAGTTCACCTCGACCCTGGACGACCCAGGTGTCGGGCTTCTCTGTGCTTTCCACGCGCAGTGAGACGTTGCCGATCAGTTCCTGATCCAGTCGGTCTTTCACCATACGGGCGGTTAGCTTCTTGCCGTCCAGCCCGGCCAGTGGCGAGGTGTTCACGCCCAGCGTGATGGACAGGCTTGGCTCGTCGATCTGGATGGGTGGTAGTGGGCGAGGATCTTCGGCGCTGGTCAGGGTCTCGCCGATGGTTACGTCTGGGAGTCCCGCGATAGCGATGATCTCGCCTGGGCCGGCTTCGTCAGCCTCAACTCGCTCAAGGCCTTCGGTTACATAGAGTTCGGTGATCTTCACGCGATCTACCGTCCCGTCGCGGCGGCAGTGAGCGACCATCTGATCGCGCTTGATTGATCCTTGACGCACCCGACAGAGTGCCAGTCGGCCAACGTACAGCGATGCGTCCAGGTTGGTGACAAGCGCCTGTAGCGGGTGATCGTCATCGTAGGTTGGCGCGGGAATGCTCTTCATCATCGTTTCGAAGAGAGGCTCGAGATCGGTGCCTGGCTGCTCCAGATCCAGAGTGGCCGTGCCTTCGCGGGCGTTGGTATAGACGATTGGGAAGCTGATCTGCTCATCGTTAGCATCGAGGTCAATGAAGAGCTCGTAGACCTCGTCGAGCACTTCGCTGATGCGGGCGTCTGCGCGGTCGATCTTGTTGATGACGAGGATTACCGGCAGCTTGGATTCGAGCGCTTTGCGTAGTACGAATCGTGTCTGCGGGAGGGGGCCTTCACTGGAGTCGACGAGCAGGAGAACGCCGTCGACCATGGTGAGGCCACGTTCAACCTCGCCACCGAAGTCGGCGTGGCCGGGGGTGTCGATGATATTGATCTTGGTGTCGCCGCGGCGGATCGCCGTGTTCTTGGCGAGGATGGTGATGCCCTTTTCACGCTCAAGGTCCATGGAGTCCATGACACGATCGACAGGTTCGGCACGCTCTTCGAAGAATCCGGACTGGCGGAGCATGGCGTCGACCAGTGTGGTTTTGCCGTGGTCGACGTGGGCGATGATGGCGGCGTTTCGACGATCAGAACGAGTTTGAGTGGACATGCGGGGTTGGGAGCTTTCGGGCGGCACGAGAGGCCGGTGCAGGGTGTTGGGGTTGAGTGAATATCGGTGCGAACGGGGGTGTCGCAGGGAGGTCACCTTGTGATTTTTGGGACGCGCTACTGGGCGGTTCTCTACAGATTATCAGTTATCGCGACGGATTTCGTAGGTGGATACGCGTACCGATTGGACCGATTGCGTGTTTGATGATGTTTGGATTGGCGGATTGGTGTGGGCGTGTATGGATCCCGGACATTTGCGCGGGGCCGCAAATTCCGGGATGGCGGTGCCTGCCGCACGGGCATTGAGCGCGGGCGCGCTGAAGGCGGGCGACCGCAAGGGGCCCCCTGCGGGCTAGAACGTTCGAAATACGAATTAGAGTGTTGAGGGGTATCGGGCCTCCGGCTCGAACGGGTAGAGCGGGTGGCGGCGGCGTTTGTAGTTGAATGAGGAGAGGGTGGCTGAGGTTGCGCCTGCGGTATTGACTACGATCATCTTTTTGGAGATGGGTTGGAAGGCTGGGCGGGGTGAGACGACGCCTTTGGCGACGATGATGTGGAATGACTCCGGGTCGAGGTCTACCGAGTAGAACTGTTGTCGGGACATGTTTCCGACGCGGGTGGAGACGAGGACGATGGTTGGGCCGGCCGTGGTTTGGAGGACGACTGTGGTGCCGCCGTCGAAGTAGCGCCAGCCGGCGTGGACGGGTTTTGGGTCTTCGAATTTGCCGTCGGAGATGGTGATTACTTTTCCGGTAACTTCGACGGGTGTGCCGTGGAGTGTGTCTTGTTTGCCGCCGAGTTCGAGGGTGATTTCAGCGTCGATGCCTGCGGAGACGCACTGGGCAACGGCTTCGGTGTCTCGGATCGTTGTCAGATAGCTCGTGGCGCCTTGCTTGAGCGCTTCGTGCAGGATGAATGTTGAGTCGCCTGCGCTGCCTGCGCCAATATTATCGCCAGCGTCGAGCAGTAGCACGGGGCCTTCAGGTGTGGCGAGAGCCTCGGTGATCGCTGCAGCGGGTGTGGGGCCGTCTTCAGCGCCGAGTTCCTTCCTGAGCGACCAGGCTCGGTCTGCCATGAAGCGTGCGGCGTTTTGGGCGGCTTCCAGATTGCCATCTGCTAGTGCGTAGTAGGCGGTGCCGCATTCGTTGACGTCAGACCACGGGTAGCCCTGGCCAGTGGAGGTGTCGACGATGTCCGGGAAGCTTTCTGCTTCCACAACGGCATCGATTACCTGCGTCATTGGCTCCTCGCTGGTGTCCTGCTTCATGATGCCGATGACCATTGGGGGCATTTCGAGGGCGGACACGGGATTTATCTCGCCGTTGATGATCTTGATGAGGATCTCGCACGCTTTCACTGCAAGTGGACGCGCGTCGAGGTGTGGGTTGGTGCGGTAGATGAAGAGGGCATCTGTTTCGTCGGCCATCTGCTGCGAGACGTTGGCGTGGAGGTCCAGGGTCATGATTAGCGGTACGTCCGGGCCGATGAGCGCTCTGGTGCGGCCTGCGACTTCGCCGTCCATATCCGGGAAGTTCTCGGTTACGGCGGCGCCCATCTGGTTGAGGATTACGCCGTCCCAAGGGCCTTGATCAGCGAGCATTTGGAGTGCTTCGCCGAGAATGGATTCGAATGCCTCAGACGAGATTGTGCCGGCGGGGTCGGTTGCGGCGAAGAGGAGTGGAACGAGCTCGAAGCCGTACTTTTCTGCGGCCTCAAAGTAGCCGCCGAAGCATGTGTCGGTGTCACCGTGAAGTTCGTATATCTGGTCGCCGCGGAGGACGCCTTCGCGCTGGAGGCCTGAGGATTGGAACGCCTGGAGGTCTACCCGAAAGGTGGAGAATGTGTTGGTTTCGTGGTGGATTCCGAAGGCGGCGATGCGCATGTGGGCGTGCTTTTCTTTAGTTGACTAGAGAGGGCAGGTTTCAAACAATGTGTGGGGTGAGCGGCTAAGTGTAGGGCGTTAACGAAAACAGCGGTCTGCATGACTGCGCATACCGCCGTGTGATCGATTGGGTCAGGGGTGGTTACTTTTTGGGCTTGCCGCCCTTGGTGTCATCGTCAGACTTATCTTTACCGCGGGCGGTGTCTGCTTTTCCTTTGGTTTCGGAGTTCGCATTACCGCTTGTCTTGTCTGTGCGATCTTCGCGGTCTTGCTTGCCACGGTCTGCTTTCTCAGCCAGCCTCTCGGCTAGCTTCGCGTCTCGCCCAGCCGTCTTCTCGGCCAACGCTGCGAGTCTGTCGTCGATGGACTTGGAGTTCTGTCCGCCTTTGACCTTTGTTGGGCAGCCGCCATCGCCGGTTTCTTCATCAGAGTCAGCGATCAAGATGATCTCTTCACCAACTTCGGCATCGACATCATCGATGCCATCGACGTCTTGCTCATCGAGCGTGCCGTCAGTGGAGGTTCCAGATGTGTCGGTTGAGCCATCGCCAGTGCTATCTGTTGAGCTGCTTGTCGATGTGTCGCCAGTGCCACAGATGAGCTGGAACTTGCCGCCGCCTTTGCCGGTTACAACGGCGCGGACGTGCTTTGTCTTGACCTTGTTTTGGATGACTTTGATGCGGACGGCTGTGACCGTTCGAATGTTAGTCAGATTTTCGAACTTGAGTCGAGACTTTACTTTCGTCAGCGCCTCTTCTTCAGTCTCCAGGGTACTTGTTGCGGTCGAGTCTGTTGAAGTTGACGAACCGCTGTCCGTGGAAGTGGAAGTGCCACTGTCTGTTGAGGTAGATGAGCCGTCGTCGCCGCCAGATCCGTCATCGGTTGAGGTAGATGATCCGTCGCCACCGCCAGATCCGTCATCGGTTGAGGTAGATGATCCGTCGCCGCCACCAGATCCGTCATGGGTTGAGGTAGATGATCCGTCGCCACCACCTGAACCGTCATCGGTTGAGGTGAATGAGCCGCCATCGCCACCAGAACCATCATCGGTTGAGGTGGATGAACCACTGTCGCCACCTTCAGATTCACTTGAGTCGTCCGGTTCGGATGGGGCTCGGTTTAGCTGGATAGATACGCGATCATCAACCGCGATATCCGAGAGGGAGAGAGGTGTGTTGCCCTGTCCTGTGATTGATGTTCCGCCGTCAACGTTGACAGTCACTATTCCGTGGCGGGTTGCGACGTCAAGTGAGCCGCCGCCTACAGCGCTGACGATTCCTGAGACTCCCTTGCGGTTGAGTTGTCCGGGGGGGACTTCAGCGCCGGATGAGGATCCAGAAGAGTTTGCGAGAGCAAGCGCACCGGACGCCGTACCGATGAGGATCACGGCAGACACGATGGCTGCAATCAGGTGCATTGTGTTTTTTTGCATTGTTATTACCTGGTTTTTTTTGAGCTTCACTACGGGACGTAAATGATTGTCAGGACTTCGTTTAGCTGTTCGGTATCTGAGACTGATGAGACGACCTCATAGACGTTGATGCCCTCTTCAAGCGTTACGCCCAGTGAGAACTGTCCGTTCTCATCGATATCGACGATGGTGACGAAGGCGTCTACGCGAGTTCTGCCGATGATTGTGTAGGCGGGTGTTTCTACGAAGTCGTCGAAGAATTCGGGGGAACTGAAGGCCAGGAAGATTGCTTCGAACGCGCTTTGCGTCGGCGTTGGTACCGGTGTGTTCGTTGCCGTTGCGGTAGGTGGAATGGCGGTTGCCGTTGGCGGTGCCGTCGTTGCGATTGCAGTCGGCGCTGGTGCCGCAGTTGGCGCCGGGCGAGCGGTTGCTGTTGGTGCGGGTGCTGCGGTTGGCACAGCCGTTGGCGCTACCGGGACGGAAGTTGCGGTTGGAGCTATCGGGGCCGCGGTGGGCTAGGCCGATGCGGTTGGAGCGGCCGTTGCCGTTGGATCGTCGCCTCCGCCGCTGCAGGCGACGGTGATTGCGGTCAACGCTACAACGCCCGGAAGGGCAATTCGTTTCCAACTTGAAATGTGAGTGATATTCATACCTTGCATAACGAAAATTTCCTGTGGCCGACGTATTCGTATTCACATCAGACCGGCCTCAGCCTAACGTGATGGCCAGATCAATGGTACCGGCCAAAAGGATTACGCCGATATTACGCCTTCGTGACAGTTGGTTGATGACGTGTCAGGAAACAAGACGGAAAGTGGCGTGTGGGTATGCCGGAATGCCGCCCTTCGACAGGCTCAGGATGGCATGTGCCTGCTGCACGGGCATTTAGCGCGGCGCTGGGGGCGAGCGCGAAGAGGGGCAAGTCTGTGACCTGCCCCTACGTCGTAGTTGCGTGTATTTTGCCGTTTCGTCAACAGCCCGGGCGCACGCCATGCGCGCCTACATCGTTATCGCGCAGTTATCAGTTTGGGGCCACTGCGGTAGCGTTCTGCCTTAGTTCGATGTTGGCTCTCACTTCTGGGTTCTGTCCTGCCATTGGCCACTGGCCGCGGAGAACTGCTGCCACCTGGGCGGCTGCTCGGTGCGGTGCGAGGGCTGCTGATCGAGTTGATCCGCCGGCGAGGTGAGGTGAGACGACTACGTTGTCCATCTTGAGGAGCGGGTTGTTGGGGTCGACCGGCTCCTGCTCGAATACATCGAGTCCTGCGCCGCGCATTTTGCCGGCGTTGAGGGCGTCGATCAGCTCTGGCTCACGGACGATGGCGCCTCGGCATACGTTGATGAAGTAGGCCGAGGGCTTCATGACGTCGAAGTGCTCTTTGCCGATCATGTGATAGGTCGAGTTGTTGAGCGGAAGGATTGTTACAACGTAGTCCGCTCGGGAGAAGAGGTCTTTGAGGTCAAACACCTGCTCCACGCCGTACTCCTTGAAGACCCAGGGGCCAACGTAGGGGTCGTAGACGATTGTCTCTGGACGCCAACCGCTCATCTTGCGGGAGATTGCCTTGCCGATGTTGCCGAAGCCGATGATGCCGATGGTGGACTCATCGAGCGGTTTCATTGGAAGAATAGTGTCGTCGCGCCAGTCGCCAGCTTTCACCGCGATGTTGGCGGGGACGATGTGGCGGTAGAGGGACATGATGTATGCGCACGCCTGGTCTGAGACTTCTTCGAAGCACATTCCGGCGCCATTGGTGACGATGATGCCCTTGTCTGTGCAGGCTTCGGAGTCGATGTGGTTGAAGCCGTGTGAGTAGACGGAGAGGACCTGGCAGTTCTGGGTGGCGTTGATCACCTGCTCGGTGCCCCACGGTCCACGCATCAAAATCGCGTCGGCGTCTCGTACCAGTTCCATTGCCTCACCTTCGCTGGTGGGCTTTGCCTGGACAATTTCGCAATCGATATCGGCGAGTTCTTCTCGCTCTGCCTCAAGCGGCTCATCTTCCGCTCCGAGTACCAGTACCTTGTATTGGGCCATTTTTCTCTCCGCTGTTGCTTTTGGTGCCTTTGGCACCTTTAGTAGCTAAAACCTATTCTGTTGACACATATTGGGGTGCGTTATTTAGAACGTGCCCCACGCCCGCGCCGGATCGCGTTGCGGAATTGTGGCCTGAACGGCCGGGTTAATCAATGACATGGGCCACTGGCCAAGCGCAATTCGTATGCCTTCTTCGCCAAGTTGCGTGAGTCCGCGGGTGAATGCGACTTCTGAGTAGCTGGCGTAGTGGGACGTTACAGAAATGTTGTCCATCTTAAGGAGTGGGTTGTTTGCGGGGGTTGGTTCCTGCTCGAATGTGTCGAGTCCTGCGCCTGCGATTTCGCCGGTTTCGAGGGCACGGATCAGCGCTGCTTCGTCGACGCACTTTCCGCGGCTGACGTTGATCAGGTAGGACGTTGGCTTCATGATCTTGAACTGCGGGTCGCCGATCATCTGGAACGTATCTTCGTTGAGCATGGTGTGGAGCGTGAGGTAGTCCGCCTGCTCGCACACCTCGTTGATGCTGGTGGCTGGCTCGAAGCCGATCTCTTTGGTGTCCCACGAGCTAATGTAGGGATCGTAGGCGACGACTCGCATGCCGAACGCCTTCGCTTTGCGACCGACGGCGCGGCCGATGTTGCCGGTGCCGATGATGCCGAGGGTCTGGTGTGGCAGGTGTCCCATTGGAGCGAGATGATCGCGAGTCCAGACGCCACTCTTGACGAGCTTGTCGTGCAGCACGAATTTTCGTGAGCAGACGAGCAGGTGCAGCATGGCCTGGTTGGAGACTTCGTCTGTGCCAAACGATGCTGTGTTGGCCAGGATGACGCCGTTCTCGACAGCTGCATCGAGGTCAGCGCCATCGAACCCGTGGCCGAAGGAGACCCAGCCCTGGCAGCGGTCCATTGCTTCGAATATCGCTCTGGTGCCTGCTGCGCCGTAGGTCATGGCGACGTCTACGTCTTTGACGGCCTCGATGATCTGGCCTTCGTCTGGCTCTTCCAGCACGATCAGTTCGCCGTCAAAGGCGTCCCATGCTTCTTTGACTTCTTCGATTCCGACGCGGACGGTGACGAACAGTCCTTTGATTTTTGCCAAGTTGTGCTGCTCCTAATTGGGTCTATGCAGGGGTGATCAGGTTGGTTGGGGTTTCGCCTTTTGAGACTCTGACGAAGTTGTCGATTGCGTAGTGGGTGCGGCGAGGGTAGCTCTCGGCTGTTTGGCCAGCGATGTGGGGTGCCATGACAACGTTGTCAAGCTTGCGGATGGGGTTGTCATCGGGGGTTGGCTCTTCTTCGAAGACATCGAGTCCTGCGCCCCAGATGACGTTGTTTTTGAGCGCGTCGTGGAGCGCCGTTTCATCGATCACCGGGCCGCGGCACGTGTTGATCAGGATGGCGGTGGGCTTCATTGCAGCCAACTCAGCGGCGCCGATGATGCCCCGGGTCCCGTCGTCGAGTGGGGTGTGGATCGTGATGATGTCTGATTCTGAGAGCAGTTCATCGAGATCTACGCGTCTGGCGCCGAACTCCTTCTCCGCTTCAGGCTTGGCTTCAATATCGGTGTAAATAATGTTGGGGTTGAAGCCCTGGATGATGCGTGCGGTGATCTGACCGATGTTGCCGAGGCCGATGATACCGACGGTTTTGTCCTGGATTTCGTAGGAGTCGTTACCGTCTGCTCGCTTGAGTTTCCAGCCCCCGTCGCGGAGTTCTTCGTTGACCCATGTGAGGTGTCGGTAGAGGCCCAGCATCAGCGTGAGGGCCATTTCGGCGACGCCCTGGGCGTTGGTGCCGGAGGCATTGCAGACGGGGATTCCCAGTTCGCCGGCTTCCACCAGCGGGAAGGCGTCGAAGCCAGCCGAGAGCAGGTGGACCAGTTTCAGCTTGGGTCCGGCGTGGAGCGTGGTCGCATCGATGCGGCCTGAGTAGATCATGAGGTAGTCGGCGTCAACCACGGTCTTGTTGAGGGCTTCCATGCCGCCGACGTTGGGGTCGACGCGGTCGAGTTCCCATCCGTCTGGGAGGTAGTCGACTGTGAAACCGTGGACGGGGGTGGTTTCGGGGACGTAGGCAACGATCTTTGGCATGGGGTGATTCGCTATCAGGACTGGGTGCGGCGGGATGGATTTGCCGCGGCATTGTATCGCCGTGGTGGATGTCGCGGCATAATGGGGCTTCGTTGTAGCGGAGGCCCACCTGTGACTAGATATGGAGAGTGCTTTGGACATTGGCCAGGCTCAAGAATTTGCGATGGATCTGCTCGAGGAGATCTGCGGGATTCCGACGGTTACTTTTCACGAGAAGAACGTGGCCAACGCCATCGCTAAGAGGATTGCGGCATTTGATCTGACGATTACGCGTGATCCGCATGGCAACTTGCTTGTGACGAAGATGGGCGGTGACGCGGATGCTCCCGGCATCGCGTATGTGGCGCACATGGATCATCCGGGGTTCGAACTCGTTGAGCAGCGCGGTGACGAGTATGTTGCTGGCATTCATGGTGGGATCACGCGGCAGGCGTTGGAGCCGGATGTGCCGGTGCTTGCTGTTGCGTCGGATGGGCGGCGGATTCCGGGGCGTGTGCTGGGCAAGGAGGGTGAGCCAGCGGATCGACAGGTTCGCTTGAGCTTTGACGAGGTGATATCGGACGAGTTGCCAGTGCCGGTGATTCTTGATTTGGTCGATTTTGAGTTGGATGGTGATGTGATTCGCGCTCGTGCGCTCGATGATCTTGGTGGGTGTGCTGCTGTCGCTGGCGCGCTGGCTTACATCTCGTCGAGGGAAGTTGCTGGCAACGTGTATGGACTGTTCACGCGTGCTGAAGAGGGCGGGTTGTTTGGCGCTCGGTTGGCGGCTAGCGATGGGTTGCTGCCGAAGAGCACGGCGGTCGTGTCGGTGGAGACGAGTCATATTTTGCCGGGCGCGGAGTCTGGCGATGGCATGGTGATTCGTACGGGTGACGCGACCACGACATTCGACGAGGAGCCGGAGCGCTACCTGCGTAACGCGGCGATGGCGCTGCGGGAGTCTGACGATCAGTTCAAGGTGAAGCGTCAGCTCATGAGTGGTGGCGGGTGCGAGGCGAGCGCGTTTGCGCCGTTTGGCTACAAGGTGACGGGGACGGCGTTCCCGCTGGGTAACTGGCACAATGGTTTGATGCAGGAGGTTGTGGAGCCTGAGTACATCCACAGGAACGATTTCTTATCGGGCGTATCGCTGCTGTGTGTGGCAGCGGAGTCAGCGGGGTTGCCTGCGGAGTCGGCGAGTGCTGCGCGGTTGAGCGAGTTTCCGACGGATGCGGCGGCGAGGTTAGGGGAGTAGTCGATGAAATATGTACGGATGTTTGCTGACGACGAGGGAGAGTCGCATTTTGAGGATGTTGAGGTCGGATTTAGCGATCTTGACTATGCGCCTCCTCCACCGCCGCTTGAGATGTCGGATTTCAGGAAGGCATCGCAATTTGTGTTCATGCGAATGCCTCCGGGATGGGAGGGCGACACTTTCCATCACTCTCCAACCAGGCAGTGGGCGGTCATAGTTTCAGAGCGAGTTATGGGTACGACTAGTGATGGTGAGACTCGTGTGTTTGAGCCTCGTGATGTGCTTCTCATGGAGGATACTCATGGCAAGGGCCACGGCGGCAACCCGATGGATGGAAAAGCTGCGGTCCTGGCGATTACTCGACTGGCGGAGTGACGCAGTCTTCAGAGTAACGATACTCACACTGGCGTCGGGTCACATACAATCACCCGGCTGACCGATTACATTTCTACAGATAACCCCCGCAAAAACCCAAGAGGTAACAGATGGCCAAGGTTTCCGGCGCAGAGCTGATCGCACGAACTCTTAAAGAAGAGGACGTCGAAAATATTTTCTACATCATGGGTGGCCCCAT
>CAUZJA010000082.1:0-11186 GCA_963579925.1 Dehalococcoidia bacterium
CGCCATCTACGTTGATGCCTTGGCCAGTGATGTTCTTTGCCCTATCCGAACAGAGGAACGCCGCAACTTTGCCAATATCCTCTGGCGTCTGTTCACGCCCCAGCGGAACCATCTCCAGCGCCTCGTCGAAACGCTCTCGGGCCGTACGAGTATCTCCCGGGTTGTCCGCGAGCGCCTTCTGAGCAATCTGATTCCACATTTCGGTCCACAACAAACCGGGGCAAACCGTGTTGACGTTGATGTTGTGTGGAGCCAGTTTCAATGCATAAGCCTGCGACACGTTCAATGCAGCGGCTTTGGACGCACGATAGTGAGCCAGCGGCCCGGTACTTCCGCCGCGCGCCGCTATCGATGCAATCACAACGATCTTGCCGCTCTGACGCTCCATCATGTGACCCTGCACGGATTCGATGGAGTGCATCACTCCGCGAACGTTCACGGCATATGTAGCGTCCCAATCATCCGCTGACGGTTCATCGCGCTCCCACCAGCCTTCCGCGCCTGCAACGCCGGCGTTGCAGACAAGAATGTCGACTCGGCCGTACATAGACAGTGCGCTGGCGACCATACCGTCTGTACCGTTATCATCGGTTACGTCAGTGGGCACAGACAGAGATCTACGTCCCAGAGCTTCAACCTCTGCGACAGCTTCGTCAGATGCCTTCTCGTTCATATCAGCAATAATGATGTCTGCGCCTCGTTCGGCAAGAGTCCGAACGATTCCGCGGCCAATGCCGTTTGCTCCGCCTGTGACGACGGCGATCTTGTTCTCCAATGGAAGTGTCATCTTAGGAATGCTCCACCGTCTACGTTGAGTGCCTGGCCAGTGATGTTGTGCGCATCGTCCGATACAAGGAATGAGACGGCATCACCAATATCATCTGGCGTCTGCTCCCTTCCCAGCGGAATCACATCTGCAATCATCCGATCAAAGACTTCGCGTGCAGGAAGTCCTGCATAGTCCTTGCTATGTCCTGCATATCGCTGCCCTACCTGTTCCCACATTGGGGTCCACAGAAGGCCCGGACAGACGGCGTTGACGTTGATGTCGTACTCGGCCAGGTTGGACGCCAAACCCTGCGTGTAGTTGATCACCGCAGCCTTGGATGCCGAATAGTGTGGAATAGCCGGTCGGCCTTCGCGTCCTGCGATGGAGGCAAGATTGACGATCTTGCCACTCCTCTGCTCTTTCATGGATGGCGTCAGCGCGGTGATGCAGTTAAAAATGCCCTTCACATTCACGTCGTACGCAGCGCCCCAGTCTATTTCCCGGGAGTGAGCAACCTCATGCCAGCCCGGCGCGCCTGCAACGCCAGCGTTGTTGATGAGAATATCGATGTGGCCCATGCGCTCCAGAGTTGAGGTACCCATCTTCTCAATCATCCAGGGCTTGGTCACATCACAGAGCACGGCGTTCGCCGTGACTCCCAGTTTCTCGATCTCAGTAGCCGTTTCCTTGGCGGCATCACGGTTGAGATCTGCTACGACAATATCTGCACCATCTCTGGCGAGGGCAAAGGCAATTGCCCGACCGATGCCGGTCGCTCCACCGGTGACGATGGCGACCTTTCCTTTGAGACTCACGCTGCTATGCTTCTCCGACTAGTTGATTTCATACGTTCAAGAGATTTCGCCCGTAGTTATTGGGTCTAATCCGGTAGTCCTGCGGATTATACGTCCGCGGGGCTTGGAGAATACTTTTTGGGAACCAGCCGCGCACAGGCAATGGAGTATGCGTACAACCTGCTAACCGTGCCCACGGTTCATATGCGCGTAAGGCTCAAGCAGACGCAATCCGGCGTATCGCTTCTCTACAAGAACCGGCTACTCACTCGCGTCTATCTCAACCGAAGCGGGATGACCGCAGCAGGTGCAATGGCACAGGCACTGGGTATTAAAGTGCCAGCGCTTGGGGAATTTAACGAGGCCGTCGTATCAACCGGCGTGATCCATCGAGTGCTGTCGTTGTCGACCCTCGACTACCGCAATCCGACCTCATTTGATCTCGCAAAGTACTGGTTGGGCGAAGCAGATGCCCTCAGGAAATCTGGTTCGGATAGCTAGGGTTAGGTCCGTTCGATTGCCCCATCGTGAGTGCACCAATAAAATTGTTGTGCGTTTCTTCCTAATTTGCACAGTACTGGTTATTATCGAATGAGTTCACTTCTGGGCGCTCTTGAGCCTGGCCACCAGTTTAAAGATCAATCGTTCACGATCGATTCCGACATGGCCGTCGCGTACGCGAACGCAGTTGGCGATCAGTCATCGCTGGCCACAGAAGGCAAGGTGCCTCCCATGGCGGTGATCGCGCTTGGGCTATCGCAGGTCATCGAGGCGCTGGCGCTGGGCGGCGGAACGGTTCACGCGTCACAAGAGGTTGAGTATTCAAACTCTGCGCAAGTGGACCAGCCAATCGTTGCCAGCACAGTACTGAAGGGAAACTCAGTGCGAAGAGGCTCACGCTTCGCCACCGTGGAAACAACATTCGCCAGCGCGTCCGGTGACGATATCGCCCGTGCACTATCAATGGTGATCGTTCCAGAATGACCAGCACAACCTGGACTGCCGGACAGAACCTGCCTGAAGTCACCAAATCCGTGACGCAGGAGCAAGTGAATGCTTACGCAGACGCTGCGCGCGATTGGAATCCGATTCATCTCGACGCTGACTTTGCTGCAGGCACGCAGTTTGGTCAGAGGATTGCACACGGGATGCTCGGCCTGGGATTCGTATCTGAGATGCTAAGTCTGGCGTTCCCTGAGTCATGGGGACAGTCCGGTGGTCTAAAGGTTCGGTTCAAGGCCCCGATCTTCCCGGGCGAGACAGTCAAAATTTCCGGTGAAATCACAAACGTGTCCAGAAACGCAGGTGTAGATACAGTCACTTGCACCGTAGTCTGCACCAAACCAGACGATACTGAAGCGATCACTGGCACTGCAACTGTGCTGATCTAGATCATGACCAACAAGAACACACGGACATTCGGGGAGGCTTGAAGTGGCTGAAGATGGACTGATTACCATCTCTCTGGATGCTATGGGCGGAGATTTCGCGCCTGAAGAGCCAGTAAAAGGTGCCGTTCAGGCGGTACGCCAGGGTGGCGTTGAAGTGATTCTGGTTGGCGATGAAGCGATTGTCACCGCCGAACTTGCGAAACATGATGGCGCAGATGAACTGCCAATATCTATCTACAGCTCCACCGGCGTAGTCGAAGAAGGTGAAGCTCCGGCGCTGGCCTTCAGATCAAAACCGCGCGCATCCATATTTGTAGCAACCAACCGTGTGAAGCGCGGCATCGCACAGGCGGTCGTCAGTATGGGCTCTAGCGGTGGAACCATCGCCGCGGCAAGCTTCCTCTTTGGCACATTCGACGGCATTGAGCGGGGAACACTTGGCGGTCCAATCATCGGACTATCGCCCAACACGATGATCTTCGACGTAGGCGTGAACGTGGACGTAAAGCCATCCGCAGCGGCGGACTTCGCAGCCCTCGGTGCAACCATGTCTCGAGTCCTGAATGGCGTTAAGAATCCTCGTGTAGCGCTACTTAGCGTGGGTGCTGAGGAAGGTAAAGGGAACAAATTCGTCAAAGAGACGACGGAAATCCTGAAGGCATCTAATCTAAACTTCATTGGGAACGTAGAAGCCAGCGACCTGCCATTTGATTCCGCTGATGTTGTAGTAGCAGACGGGTTCACGGGCAACGTGGTCATGAAGCTCACGGAGTCGCTGGGAGTAGCCCTCTCCACATTGATTAGGGAGTACGATTCTTCTATAGATAATAACGAGTTGGCCGATAAGGTTTTTGCACTCACGAATCCTGTCACGCAGTATGGTGGCGGACCGTTACTTGGGGTTCGTGGGGTTGCCATAGTTGGCCATGGAAAAGCGACTGCTCGAGAGGTATCTCAAGCAATTCACACCGCACGTGAAGCAGTGGAATCAAACTTTATTGCGGTGGCAGAACAAGAAGTAAACGCGATGCGGGAAAGCCAAACGGCTAGCGACGACACTGAGGACGACCCCGGGGTCAACGCAAAAGAGTAGACGGGCTCACCCGCCAGGAAGGCATTCAGAATTGGCCGATACGCCAAGAACAGTTCTCATTACAGGAGCATCTCGTGGAATCGGTCGAGCTGCGGCACTTCGTCTAGCGGCCGCTGGTCACCGTATTGGTATCAACTACCGCTCACACGGGGATGAAGCAGAAGATCTCAAGAAGCAGATCGAATCCGACGGCGGCACTGCGTTCGTCATCCAGGCAGATGTTAGTGACAAAGTTCAGGTCAAAACCATGATTAGTGCCACCATTGAGGCACTTGGGCCAATCGAGATCATGATCAACAATGCTGGCATCATTGATGACACGCTCTTCATGCGGATGAAGGACGATCAGTTTGAACGGGTGATGCAGACCAACACGTTTGGGACCTACTACTGCTCTCGCGCAGTTATCGCCCCAATGGTAAGCGCTCGCTGGGGCCGAATTATCAATGTCACATCAGTGGTGGGTCTCCGCGGCAACGCCGGTCAGGTCAACTACTCCGCCTCAAAAGGCGCCATCCACACGTTCACTTACTCACTGGCAAAAGAAGTTGCCAAACGGAACGTCACCATCAACGCGGTGGCTCCAGGATATGTTGAGACAGCAACCGTGAATGATCTGCCTGAGTCCCTCAAAGCGGAGGTGATGGGCCGCATATTTGCCAACAGGTTTGGCCAGCCGGATGAGATTGCAGCCGCCATCGCATTCATTGCCAGTGAAGATGCCGCCTACATCAACGGCGAAGTGCTTCGCGTAGACGGCGGACTGGCCATCTAACGGCCCCCCAGGGCAATCCAATGGCTAACACGATGAGCAACGCGTCCAGCAAACCTCTCGCAGGCAAAGTCGCCCTGATTACAGGCGGCTCCCGAGGTATCGGCTTCGCAATCGCAACAGAGCTCGCAGAGCGCGGCGCTGACATCGCATTCAATTACTTTCGCAATCACAAAGCCGCGCGCGAGGCACATGCAGCGATAGAAAATATGGGCGTGAAGTGCTTCTCCACCCGGGCGCATCTGGGCGATGAAGACGCCATCACTACACTCTTCGAAAAGGTTTCTGCCGAGTACGGAAAGCTGGATATCCTCGTCAACAATGCCGCTTCTGGCGTGATGAAGCCAGCGACTGAACTTGCAACGAAGCACTGGGACTGGACACTGGATATCAACGCCCGCGGACCGTGGCTATGCTCCAAGGCCGCCGCAGATCTGATGCCGGACGGCGGAAAGATCGTGAACGTCTCAAGCCCGGGCTCCACACGGCCGTTCAGCGACTACTTTGCAGTTGGTGTATCCAAGGCTGCGCTAGAGGCTGTCACCAGGTATATGGCGCTGGATCTGGCTCCCCGGAACATCGTAGTAAATGCGGTATCCGCCAGTTTCATCATGACCGACGCGCTCAAAGCTTTCGACGATGAAGAAGGCGTCAAGAAATTCGCCGCCCGCCCAACGCCAGCAGGACGTCCGGTTGAGCCAACTGACGTAGCGAAAGCAGTCGCATGGCTATGCAGCGACGACGCGACAATGATTCGCGGTCAAGTCCTCCTGATAGACGGCGGAGAAATGCTCGTCTACCGCTAACAGCAGCGGAGCTGGCACTGAGCGGGGCGATGAAGAGCTAGAGTCCCCCGTTTGATGAGCCGCTAAGCCCAGTCGTCCTTCCGGCGTAGGCCGGAATCCAGGCACAGCCACTCACGCCCAACGCGATCTCGCGTACGCTGCAGCGCTCCGGCTGATGCACCGTGGACGCCACTCACCCTTCGAACGGCTCAGGATGGCGGCTGGATGGATGGAGGTACGGAAATATCGGGAACGACCGAAGTCGACTACTCGGCGTTACCTGAAATCGTAACGACTGACCCAGACGCAGTCATCAGCACCTCCCCGGAGTCAGCGAACTCATTCCGAATCAGCGCGAGCGCTCTTATGCCGTCCTGAGTGGATATCACTGAACCGACGGTGCCTATCGTCCGCGTATCCAGCTTCACGTCCTCGCCCGATACCAACACGCCATCTGAATCTACTCTGACGATGGTCCGCTGCACCTTGTCGTATGCATCAAGCCGGGCGACTACTTCCTGCCCCACATAGCAGCCTTTTTCGAAATCGACCAGGTCGATGAGGCCCACTTCAAGTGGGTTTGTGCGGTCGCTATAGTCAGATTCGGCAGACGGGATGGCCAAATCTACTCTGCGTCGCTGGATGGCCTGCGAGCCAACTGGAGCAAATCCAGCCTCGATTAAGCGCTCCCAGACCCCGACTGCACGATCAGCGGGCATGAGTACATGGAAGGCCTCCGCCTCATCGGCAGTGGCTTTCACGTATCGGACGCTGTCGTCCTCAATCAATTCACCTTCGCTAAGTTCGACAACTCCAGGAACAATCGAACCAAGGAGTGACTCAGCTTCAGGCCCGGCCAACGCCAGTTGAAGCGTCGACTCCGATATGTCTGAGAGTGTGGAGTCTTCGATGATCGTGTAGAACTCGATCATCTTGATGAGTTCATCTTTGAACAGTCCACTGCCAAGCAGCAGTAATTCTGCTTCGGCGGTTCGGACAACCCGAAATACGTCCGTAATTCGCCCGCGGTCTGAGAGCAGAATAGTCCGCGTCGATCCACCGACAGGAATGTTTTCGATATTGGCGGTGGTGACGCGATGAAGTAAATCCACGGCGTCAGGGCCAACCTGCGTTAGCCTTCCCAGATGTGAGTAATCGGTGATCGCGCCACCAGAGACAACGGTCTCGTACTCAGAATTAGTATCGCCAAAGTGTTCTGTAACTTCGTGATCACCAATGGCAATGAACGAAGTGCCTTCAGGATAAATATCCCTGAATGGCGAAGGAATGAACGAGTTTGTTGTGGTCAACCTGTGCCGACCTTACCTCTACGAACGTCTAGACGCCGAACGAGTCGCCGCAGCCGCAGGTCTTGCTGGCGTTGGGGTTGTTGAAAACGAAGCCCTTGCCATTGAGGCCATCGCTGAAATCGAGCTCTGTCCCGGCCAGGTAGATGTAAGCCTTCTTGGGCACATACACCTCAATACCATTCTGCTCGATGACCTTGTCATCTGAGCCAGGGCCTTCAACGATGTCGAGCACGTATGTCAGGCCTGAACAGCCGCCGCCTTTTACCGCAACTTTAAGTCCGAAATGCTCCATGCCATCACCCTCAGCAAACTGACGAACTTTCGTCGCTGCCTTTGCTGTGACCTGAATTGTGTTGGCTGGGATCGTTGGCGTACCGCTAGTTACCAAGTGCTCTGTCCTCAGATATGTCGGTGCTCTCGCACAGTCAAGAGAATATTTCTCTCTTCTCACAAGTTTATTCTACTGCCAAATCACTAAACACATTGCGCATTCAAATACGCCGCACATAGGTTCGTCGTGAGGTTCCGCAGCCGTTACACTTTAATTAGATGCAATATCACTCCTCCCTGATCCCTGATTACCCCGTATGAGCGGGGAAAAGGGTTACATAGCGGTCGTCAACCACACGGCAGCCAATATCCACAGCGTTGATAAGGCTCTCCAGCGAGTTAGCGCCGACGCGCGAGTGACCGCCGACGCTGATGAAATCATGGGCGCCGCCGGCATCGTGCTGCCCGGTGTTGGGGCGAGCGACGCCGCAATGAGCGCGCTCATGCGGCTTGACCTTGTCGACCCCATCAAGGCGTTTGCAGCAACCGGTAAGCCGGTGCTTGGCGTCTGCCTTGGCATGCAGGTACTGTTCGATTCATCTGAAGAAGGTGAGTTGCCTCTACTGGGCCTGATCCCGGGAATCGTTCGCGAGATGCAACCGTCCGTGAATGGAATATCCCGAAAGATTCCCCACATGGGTTGGAACGCGGTTCAGTTCACTCAGTCAGATAACGTGCCGAAAATATTCACCGATACACCGCAGGACACACACTTCTACTTTGTGCACAGCTATGAGTGCGTGCCAGCGTCCGAAGACGATGTCGTGGCAGTGACCGATTACGGTTCAACCATCTGCGCAGTGGTAGCTCGCGACAACGTAATCGGCACTCAGTTCCACCCTGAGAAGAGCCAGGACAGGGGACTCGATATATATCGACGCTTCGTCGACTTCTCTTTGAATAACACTGGCAACGCCAGCGGCGCGGTGGCTATCTAGTGGAAGTAATACCGGCCATAGACCTGATTGATGGCAAGTGCGTGCAGCTAGTACAGGGCGATTACGACCGCAAGATGACCTTCTCCGATGATCCCGTCGGCATGGCGGCTCACTGGGTGGATGAAGGCGCATCCCGCATTCACATAGTTGATCTGGACGGCGCCAGAGATGGCAAACGCGGTAATGCCAGCGTTGTTGCAGCGATTGCGCGCTCCGCGGGAGTACCAATTCAGGTTGGCGGCGGCATTCGCACGGCATCTGACGCCGATGAGCTTCTGGGGCTGGGGGTAGACCGCGTGATCTTCGGGACAGCAGCGGTGGAACGGCCAGATGATGTGGCCGCAACCGTCGCGAGGCACGGAGGCCAGCACGTGATCGCGGGAATCGACGCCCGCAACGGCATCGTTGCCACAAGAGGCTGGCGGGAAGACTCCGGGAAGCCGGCTTCTGATCTCATCGCAGAGATGATCAGCTACGGTGTTGAGCGGGTCATGTACACAGACATCGCCAAAGACGGCATGATGGGCGGCCCCAACGTGGGCGGGATCACAGATATACTTAGCAGTATAGAAATATCGTTAATCGCAGCGGGCGGGATTGCTCGTTTGGATGACCTGCTCACAGTGGCAGGCACGGGTGCTGAGGCAGCCGTTACAGGCACTGCAATTTATACCGGCGCCATTGATCTAAAGGCCGCCATCAAAAAGCTCGAGGAGAACGGCTGAATGTCACCAGCTTCCACGCCAAAGAAAAGCCGCACAAGCCGCAAGCACTCGAAGAAATTCCCGGTGGAGAGAGCTGACGAACTTCTGAAGGCATCTAGGATGGATATCCTGGATCCCCAGACCGTGTTTGGCTACCTGCCAATGCGGGTTTACCAGGAAATCGCAGACATTGGCTGTGGCCCTGGCTATTTCACGATCCCACTGGCCAAGTACGCATTCGACGGCAAGGTTCACGCCGTAGACATTCAGCAGGAGATGCTGGACATCACAGAGGCGTCGCTCAAAGAGGCACGCCTCACCAATGGTCGACTGCACCTCTCCAAGGAATCCAAACTCCCGCTGGACGATGACTCCCTGGACGGCGCTCTTCTGGTCAACTCACTCCACGAAGCGATCAAGCCTGCCGCATTGCTCAAGGACGCGCATCGCGCACTGAGGAAAGGCGGCTGGGCGGCAATCATCGACTGGCGCAAAGAAGAGATGGAGATTGGCCCTCCTGCCGATGCTCGACTCGCGCGTGTGGACGCAGTTGCTGCCGCTACCGAAGCCGGGTTCAAGATCGTGTCTACATACGACATGAACCACTACGAGTATGTCGTTCTTCTCTCGCGCTAGGCCGCTGGTCTAATGCTGACAAGACGGATTATTCCCTGCCTTGATATTGATCAGGGCCGCGTAGTGAAAGGCACCAGCTTCGTGAACCTGCGTGATGCAGGAGACCCAGCAGAGCTGGCCGAGCGCTACAACCGGGAAGGTGCGGATGAGCTCGTATTCCTAGACATAACTGCCAGCTCAGACGCCCGAGACACTATGGTTGATGTGGTCCGACGCGTCTCATCGCAGGTGTTCATCCCGCTGACCGTAGGCGGTGGCATTCGATCTGTTGAAGACGTGCGTCGAATGCTGGAAGCTGGCGCCGACAAGGTATCCGTAAATAGCGCCGCGGTTGCACGCCCCGAACTGATCGCTGAGGCGTCGGCAGAATTCGGAGCGCAGTGCATCGTTCTGGCAATTGACGCCAAACGAGAGCCGAACGCTGGGTTCGTGGCGCTGGATGGCGAAGATGCTGTTCCCGCTGAGTCAGGCTGGCGCGTCTACACACACGGCGGACGTCGCCCAACAGCGCTGGATGCCGTGAAGTGGGCGAAGCTGGGAACCGAAATGGGTGCTGGTGAGATCCTGCTCACCAGCATGGATAAGGACGGCCAGAAAGAGGGCTACGATCTGGCGCTGACCCGTACGATCTCCCGGGCGGTCAACGTACCTGTTATCGCCAGTGGCGGAGCCGGCAATCTGGAACACCTACGGGATGCGATGTCAGAAGGCGAAGCGGACGCGGTATTAGCTGCATCAATATTTCACTACGGCGAATACTCAATCGAAGAGGCGAAGGCCTATCTGGCAGAGCGAGATGTGCCAATAAGACCATTCGAGCCGCAAAACCAGGATCACAAAAAAGTCTAAGCACTGGAGCCCAGATGAGCCTGACAAGGCCCGAAGCCATCATATTTGACGTATACGACACGCTGTTTGCCAACAGCCCGGAGCGCTGGCAAGAGGCCTTTGCCGATATCTCCACGGAGCAGAAACTGCCGTACGACGGAGCAGAACTCTGGAAGCGATGGAAGGTCTTTGAAGTCAACTTCCGCAAAGTGCGCACCAACATGGATGACCCGGACAACAACCCTCGCTTCAAGCCTTACGAGCAGGCGTGGGCCGAATGCTTCCAGATGGTCTTCGACGAAGACAAGATCGACGGTGATGCAGCACTCGCAGCAAAGCGCTCTGTTGAACACATGGCAAAGCGCGATCCGTACCCGGAGACGGTTGAAGTAATCGCCAAACTTGGCGAGAAGTTCCGTCTGGCCATCTTCTCCAACGCAGACGATGCATTCGTGCGCCCGCTCATCAAGGAACACGGGCTGCAGTTTGAGTCGGTGTTCAGTTCTGAATCCGCTCGGATCTACAAGCCTCACCCAGAGGCGTTCAAGCGCATTCTGACCAAGCTAGGACTGCCACCTGAGTCCTGCTGGTATGTTGGCGATCACGTCTGGGACGATGTATACGGCGCATCGCAAGTTGGCATGCAGACAGTGTGGATCAACCGGGAAGGGCGCGAATTCGATGGCCGGGTACGCCCGGTCCAAGAGATCAAGTCCCTACTAGAACTCGTCAACCTAGCGGCTGAATAACAACGCCCACAAGAGGCAATCTGAGCATGGTTAAGTTCAATGACGCCGGCCTGATTCCGGCAATAGTCCAGGACGCTGAAACAGGCG
>CAUZJA010000083.1:0-11178 GCA_963579925.1 Dehalococcoidia bacterium
CCACAGGATCATCGCCGGGTCTTTGGAGAGCTGGATCAACAGCTCCCTGAAGCTGCCCATGCCGTGCTCGCGGAGCATGTCCAACTGACTGAGGATTGGCTTAGCCTGGATGAGCTTGTTTGCCGCCGTAGCAAACACCCGGTGCCAGAACAGCGCCACCTTCTCTACGAGAGGCGCATCCGTGGAGACCATGCGGTAGATCCAGTACGAAGCAGAGCTTACGCTCGAACGGATATCTTGGAAATCATGGTGATACCTGCGAAGAATATCGTCCGGCAGATAGTTGGGCTCGCCCGACGGATGCAGAAGCTCCTGCACCGTAGCGTCGTAGCCCTTCGCCGTGTAAGCCTCAAGCTCATCACGAGTCGCACCAAAACCTGCACGTCGCAGCAAGTGGGCGATACCCGCCAGATCAGAACCAGTTTGCGTTGTCACCATTGCGTCACCTCAGTTGGCGTGGATTTTACCGCGGGTACGCCGCAAATCAATGGGGGTGGTGCGGCAATTCTGGTTCAGTTGATTCAACCGCAGTGGATAACTCTGGCCGTTTATTAGCTGTTCTCGTCAGGCGTAGCGTTCAAGATGAGGTCCCTACGCCCCGCGGAGCCGGGTCTCAGGACGACGAATGTCACGTATCAATCGATCATGACAATGCGTTACATTCGTCGTTCTGAGGAGAGAGGCTCCGCGACCGACGTCAGAATCTCATCCCCGACGCCGCATCAGCGCGCCGCATTGGAACCTCGGAGCTATCACCCAACCGCCAAGCGCGCCGCATCCAACGCCGCGTACGTGAACTCCGCGACCGCCTGCGGCTCGTAGCCCGGCGCACCAGACTGCTGCTGGCTCACCTCGGCGAACACTGGCAGATGCTCAAGATTGTTCGCCTTGAGCGATGCAACGAACGCGGTCAGGTCAATCGACCCGGCTCCCGGCAGGCTGTACTGGACTTTGCCGTTCACCTTCTCGCCGTCCTTCACGTGAATCATCGCGGCGTGAGGGGCGCACAGATCCACGCAGTGGCCTACGTCTGAGCCTTCAACGTGGAAGTGGCTAACGTCCAGATCGAGCTTCAAGTTGTCGTGCTGCGTCTGCTTCATCATCCAGACCGCCTTCTCCGGCGTCTCAAAGTCAGTCCCGGCGTGCGCCTCGATAGCGATCACTACGTTGTGTTCGACGGCGAGGTCTGCAAGTTCCACGAACCTGTCGCGAATCTGCTCCTTGCCTGTGTCCCACGCGGGAGCGCTATGACCCGCGGTGGTTGTCATGAGAATTGGAGAGTCGTCGAAGTGGAGTGCCGCGGCGATTGCAAACTTTGCAAGCGTTTTTTCACGCTCGGCAGCTTGAGCTTCGGCAGGAGCACACACGTCGATCAGGCCAAAAGTGAGCGGCGACGGAAATCCCAAATCGCGGATAAGCGACGCCAGATCGGCTCGCTTCTGAGCAGAAAACTTGTGAGGCGCAGTCGGCCAATCATCAGCAACCGCAATCTCAAGGGCCTCGTATCCCACATCCTTGATCATGGGCAGCGCCTCAAATGGGTCCATCATTTTGAGAGCGTAGGTTGAGTAACCAAGTTGGAATGTCATCTGTGTTCCTGAGTTAGTTGTTTGCGATCAGCGAACTATACGCGGCGTCAGGTACGTTTTGTTTGCGCTGAGATTAAACATCCTGCAATTAACATGCGACTTCCGATACGGTTGCCGAAACGCTCAATCAAATAGAGGAAATCATGAAAATCGCCCGCTTCAATGCCAACGGACAGGTCCACTACGGGGTAGTCGAAGGCGATCTCGTGAATCAGATTGAGGGCGACGTATTTGGTGAGTTCAACACAACTGGAACAACTCATGCGCTCAGTGCGGTGAAATTACTTGCGCCAGTGACACCAACGCAGATGTTCGGCCCTGGCGTCAACTTTGAGGCGCACCTAGCCATGGCAGCAGCCATCACCGGCAACGCGGAAATGCTGCCGACGCCTGAACCGTGGCTCAAGGCGATCAACTCCCTATCCGACCCCGACATACCCATCGTCATTCCGTTCGACTCCAAAGTCGGCATCGAGTACGAGGGTGAGTGCCTCGCCATTATTGGCCAGACTACACGGCGTGTTGATCCAGATGAGGCGTGGAACAGAATTCTGGGCTACACCTGCGGAAACGATGTTTCTGAGCGTGACTGGCAGGTCAACGACTACTCCATGTGGCGAGCCAAAGGCGCCGACACGTTCGGGCCAATCGGTCCCTGGATTGAAACCGATTTCGATCCGAAGGAGGGTGGCGACATGATCGTCCGCATCGATGGGAAAGAGGTGGAACGCGTCGCCACGGCGGACATGTACTACGACTTCGGCGTTCTCATCAGCTTCATCAGCCAACACGTCACCCTCAAGCCGGGAGACGCCATCTGGTCAGGAACATCAGGCCACCCGGAAACGCTGGCAGCGGGACAAGTGGTCGAAGTAGAAGTCACCGGCGTTGGAACACTCTCCAACCCGGTGGTCGCGGAACAGAACCCCGGATAGTAGCCCCCACCGCTTGAACACGGTGGATGTGCCCATCCACCGTGTTGATTCCTGAGACCAACGCGTCGCGCCTGTTCCCGCTAAGATAGCCGCTCTCATGATTCGCCGGTTTGACTGGCGCATCTAATGTGCTATTCAGGAGGCTCAGTTGGCGAAGTCACCCTCTTTTGAATCCCTCTCTCCAGGCCAGTTCCTGGATCGGAGTGCCGGTACGCACGCCGACAAGACGGCCGTGGTCTACGGTGATATTCGATACACCTACGCCGAGATGAACGAACGCATTCGCAGGCTTTCCAGTGCCCTGAAAGAATCAGGCATTAGCGCAGGCGACCGAATCGCATTCTTCGTCCCCAACATCCCTGCCATGCTGGAAGGCCACTACGGCCCACTCCGACTCGGCGCTGTGCTCGTGCCCATCAACATTCGCCTGTCCGCCCGAGAAGTCGGCTACATTCTGAATCACTCCGGCGCACGGGTGCTTGTGTTCGACTCCGAGTACGCACCGACCGTTCGCCGACTCATCGACGATGTTCCGGGAGTCGAAAAGTTCATCCAGGTCGTGGACACAGAACCACAGGCAGACGACATTCCCGGCCCTAACTATGAAGAGTTCCTGGCTAATGCCCCCGACGGTGACCCAAGGGTCGATCTCGAGTCTGAGTTGGACACCATCGCTATCAACTACACGTCGGGCACCACCGGCATGCCGAAAGGCGTTGAGTACCACGCCCGCGGCGCATACCTTTCTGCGCTGGGCGAGGCGCTTGAACTGGGGCTGAACTGGCGCACCAACTATCTGTGGACGCTACCAATGTTCCACTGCAATGGCTGGTGCTTCACATGGGCTGTGACCGCAGTCGGCGGCACCCACGTCTGCCTGCGGCGAGTTGATGCAGACGCTGTATTTAATGCGGTTCAAGATGAGTCCGTCAGCCAAATGTGCGCTGCACCCACCGTACTTACAGCACTCTACTCATCACCACTGGCCGAAGAAGGCAAGCTTGGCGGTGTGCGCATCATGACCGCTGGCGCACCTCCCGCCCCGCAGGTGATCCGTTCAATCGAGGCGATGGGCGCCGAAGTTGAGCACACCTACGGCCTCACCGAGACGTATGGTCCAATGACGATCGCAGAAGGCCAGCCGGCGTGGGACGATCTGGACAACGAAGAGCGTGCCAAGATCAGGTCTCGTCAGGGCGTTCCGTTTATTACTGGCGAGCCTGGACTCCGCGTCGTTGATGAGCAGATGAACGATGTGCCCAACGACGGCAAGACGCAGGGCGAAGTGGTGATGCGTGGCAACATGGTCATGACCGGATACTACAACGACCCCGAAGCGTCAGCAAAGGCGTTCCAGGGTGGATGGTTCCACTCTGGCGACCTGGCGGTACGGCATCCGGACAGCTACATCGAACTCCAGGACCGCGCCAAGGACGTCATTATCTCTGGCGGTGAGAACATCTCCAGCCAGGAGGTGGAAAAAGTGATTATGGAGCACCCCGGCGTGATGGAAGTGTGCGTGATTGGCGTGCCGAACGAGCAGTGGGGTGAGGTGCCGAAGGCCTTCATCGTTCAGAACGCCGGCGCACACGTGTCCGGCGAGGAAATCATCGAGTTCTGTCGAGACCGTATCGCTCACTTCAAAGCACCGAAGCACGTTGAGTTTGGCGAACTGCCAAAGACGGCCACCGGCAAGATCCAGAAGTTCATATTGCGTGAGAAAGAGTGGGCAGGCCATGAGCGACGCATCAACTGAGACCTCACCGGTTCTCTTCGAGACCGCTGATGGCATTGGCATACTCACGCTGAACAACCCGGCGCGACGAAACGCGCTTTCTGCGCCTGTGATGCAGGCGCTCATTGAGCGTCTCAATGATATCGCTTCATCTCCGGATGTTCGAGTAGTGATCATTCGGGCCGCAGGGCCAGTCTTCAGCTCTGGCCATGATCTCAAGGAACTTCAGGCGGCCGAAAAAGAAGAACACGCCACTCTTTTTAGCATGGCATCAACCGTGATGGAAGCGATTCGCCTGCTGCCCCAGCCTGTAATTGCACAGGTGCATGGCATGGCAACCGCCGCAGGATGTCAGCTTGTGGCGTCATGCGATCTTGCAGTCGCTGCCCAATCGGCGAAGTTCGCGACGCCCGGCGTGCGCAACGGCCTCTTCTGCACCACACCCGGCGTCGCTCTCGCCCGCGCTGTACCCCGCAAGAAGGCCATGGAGATGCTCCTCACCGGTATCCCAATCTCAGCAGACGAAGCGCTCCAGTACGGTCTCGTCAGCCGCGTCGTTCCCGACGACGAGTTGGAGGAGCAGACCATCGAACTCGCCCAGCATATTGGGACGGCCAGCTCCGACACGCTCGCGATGGGCAAGCGTGGCTTTTACGCGCAAGTGGGGCTCGACAATCCCGACGCGTACGCCGTTGCAGAAACCGTCATGACCGAAAACATGCAGACCCACGATGCCCACGAAGGCATCGACGCGTTCCTGACCAAACGCCAGCCAGAGTGGCAAGACCGCTGATCCCACGTCACCAGAAATGTTAACAAAAACGACCCCGCTATCAGATTCTGATAGCGGGGTCGTTTGCTCATATGTCAGCGTGCGAGCCCCGGCGTTGGCCGGGAACCACCGAGACTAAAACTAGCCTCGAACGTCGATTGGCAGGTCGTCGCGGTTACCCCACTCGACCCATGACCCGTCGTACACCTTCACCGTCGGGTAGCCGAGCAGTTCTTGCAGTACAAACCATGAGTGCGTGGCTCGGACGGCCGTCTGGCACAGTGTGAACACAACCTGCTCTCCTTGGATGCCTTCGCCCTCGTACAGCGCCTTCAGATCGGCGGCAGGGAGGAACTCGCCATCTTCATTAATGGCCTTGTTCCAGTTCACGTTCTGCGCGTCAGGAATGTGACCACCCTGTGCTGCTCGAACGTCTTTGCCTGCGTACTCATCTGGAGAACGGGCGTCGCAAACGACCTTTGAAGGATCGTCCACTGACGTAAGTACCTCTTCCCAGTTCGCGATGAGATCCGTGTTGGGAGCATCATTGAAGCTGTAGGTGGAAGCGGTGATCGCAGGAGCGTCGGTCGACTTATCGTTGCCGCTGGTGTCCCAGGCGCCCCACGAGCCGTCGATCAAACGGGTGTCATCATGACCGTAGACATCCATCGCCCACAGCGCTCGAGATGCCCAGAGGTTGGAACTCGAGTCGTAGAAGACGATTGTGTCGCTGCTCTCAATGCCCAGAGCAGAGAGAGCGGTGGCGATGTGGTCGCCTGCTGGGAGCATTCCGGCGATGCCGTACTCATCTTCACCCTGGAATGTGGTGTTAGGAGTCAGCTGAACGGCGCCCGGAATGTGTCCTGCGGCAAAGTCTTCTTCTTTGCGAAGGTCCACAAATACGAGATCGGAATCTTCCAGATGGTCCTTGACCCAGTCAGCAGAAACGAGACGCTCTGGTTGACTGTAGCCTTTAGCCTCGATTGCTGCGTTGAGCGCGCTGCCAGCGCTCGCTACTGCAGTTGGAGCAGGGGCAGCTGTCGGAGCTACTGCTGCCGGGACACCCGCTTCATCATCGCTGCCGCATGCCACCATAATGGCGATGAATGCTGCGAGGATTGACACGGATAAGAGACGTGACAAATATCCTGTTCTAGTTAGCAATTGATCTATTTTCTCCAAGACGAATCAGCTTAGTTAGATTTCGAAACTTCACGCGTAGATCCGCCGAATATGGTGGCGGATAAAAATAAGTGTCGGTGAGATCAGAAGGCGGACTTTGTGAGCCTGATGCGCCACTGACCGCTGCCTGCCTCTTCAATATCAACGTCGTAGCCGCGCTTCATAGCCTGTGGCGGAATCGTCGATAGAGCAGGTGGGTGATCGGTGATCACGTCCAACGCTGATACCCCCGGCAACTTCTCATCCAACTCCGTGTTGGTGAGCATCATTGGGTAGGGACATATCTCACCACGTACGTCCAGAACCGGAATGTCATCACTCAACTTTTTTCTCCTCCACGCACTTGTTGCCCAAGAAATAATACGACTCGCCACTCATCGTCGCCAGCCATCGACATTTTAGTCCGCACGCCCTGTAGAGCGGCTTCCGTTGGCACGTACTTGATAACCACTTCTTGATCGGTCAACAAAATAATCTCTTCACCGGCTGCAGCTCGCTCAATGGCCTTGGTTGCGTTCTGAATGTGACCGGGCATTGGCGTGTTGCGCAGATCCATCACAATCTCGCCTGTGTCGCCAGTCACGACGGACTCGTTGCCAGTCATGCCAGTCTCTTTATGACGTGCGTGCCGGCAAATGCGCCACCGGCCAGTGCCGCACCGAACACCCAACCAGAGAGTGACAGTGAAGGCACTGCAGAGAAGAACGCGCCGATTGTGCAGCCAAGTGCCAGCCCGGATGCGTATCCCATCAGCACTCCGCCAGCCAGTGACTGGCCGTATCGGATCTTCTTGTTTGGAAATCGAACCCGGAACTCTCCAGCGAACAGCGCTCCAGCAAGGGCACCCGGCAGTAATCCCACCGTGATGGCGAATGTGTGGGTGAGCAGTCCGGACTCACCGGCTCGTCCGGTGCAACCCCCAAGATCCGCGAGGCCTTCCATCACCGGAGCATCCAGGCCAATCCAGCCCATTCCCAGATGGGAGGCCCGCATCAGTTCACCAGTGACGCCAAGCGGCATGTGAATCAGATAGAGCAGCACACCAAGCCCACCCAGAACGGCGCCGCCAATGACTACTGGCCAGCCCCGCTTAAAGACCGGGTCGATGAGCTCTCTGACTCTCGCCGTGAACGTCATGGCGGGAACGACTTTACGAGTGATATTGGGCGTGAACACGCCGTTCTTGGTCTCCCACCATGTGATGGCCAGATAGACCACGGCCAACCCGACCAGCGTCAGGATCACCGCATTCGCGTAGCCCATGCCGAAGGAAGATGGGAACCATACTTTGGGCTCATGGGAGATGATGTTGGTCCACCACCAGTTCCACGTGTGAGTCATGATGCCAAGCCCAATGATCACGCCGCCAATGGCAACCCAGGAGGCAACATAGCCTTCAGCCATTCGGTAGAGGGAGCCAGAAACGCATCCACCGGCAATTACCATGCCGAAGCCAAACATCAGCCCACCGACGACGATAGATAGACCAATCGGCAGCACGTGCGCTTCGCCCGGGAGGCCACCGAAGTCGGGGTTGGGCACCAGCCATCTCATGATTGCGGCAAAACCTAGCGTCGCCACGGCGATGCCTACCAGGATGCCTTTCATGTTCTGGCCTGAACCAAACAGAAACAGGTCTCGGAATGCCGATGCAAAGCAGAAGCGCGATCGCTGGAGCGTAAAGCCGAACATGCTGCCGACTACCCACACTGCGGCGACCGTCTCATCTTCACGGGCGATGAGCATTGCGATTATGGCTGTGGCTGCAACAACGGCCAGCCCAATAAAGGTCTGACGTGCTTGAGGAAGTAAGGGATTGTCCACCCCATCATCATCAGGGGCGATAGTAATTGTGTCTGTCGTCAATCCTGAGCCTTACCGCGATCCAACAATTATCATAAACTCGTCTCTAAAATCCCATTTTTACGTTGAGCAGACGAGAGAGCATACATCAACTACCAACTTGAACATCATATATTGATTTTTGTATCTTCTGACGTTTTGCGCATGAGTAGACAGTGAGAAACGCGCGGCCAATCGCGGCAATCGGAGTAAGGATTCCTGGCACTAATCGCGTGAATGCACTGTCGAGGGTCTAATTTGAAACCGACTAGTATGGCGAGGAATGCTCCGATCCTCAGCGCAGAAACCTTCTCCGCAAAACATGGATCGTTAATGATGTGGGTAGGCCACAAAGCAAGAAATCGGCACGGAAGTGACAGATGACGCCATTGCCGGAGCCGGATTTGGCGCACGCGGCAACGCGATGCAAGGCCGGTGACAAGCAGAGCTTCAGGCTGATCATAGACGCCCATAGCGAGCGCCTCTACGGCATCGCCTATCTCATCTCGGACGATCGAACTCGCGCGGAAGAGGCCGTTCAGGAGTCGCTGTTCCTGGCGTGGAAGAACATCAAGCGGCTCCGCAAAGGCGCAAAGCTTGGCCCGTGGCTCAATCGCATCCTGCTCAACCAGATCAAGAAACAAGGCCGACGCGCCCGACACCCGGAAACGGAGATCGATGAGGCACTTCGCCTGCGCGGTACGGACAGATCGCCGGCACAACATGCCATCGACTCTGAAGTGTCCGCTCATCTATGGGGTAGCGTCGCGGCACTCCCAGAAGAACAGCGAATTGCGCAGTCCCCCGGGTGGCATGAAGGCACGGTCAAATCTCGATTGCATAGAGGTATTGCGGCGCTGCGTGACACGGCGGATGCATCTGAGATCCATGGCGAATCAGAAGGGACGGTGACGGCATGAACAACACTCAGACCGTTGACCAAATCGTGGAGCGAGAACTCGAACTGCTGTTCCGGGGCAAGATGCGCGCCAACCCATCTCGATATTTCTGGCCTCTTATTACCGGAAAGCTGGGCGAACAGGTTTCACGACGACCGAGGGAGTGGATTATGGATTCTGTAGGTGTACCCGTCTTTGGTCCCGTTTCAAAGAACTTCTACCGCGTATCAGCGGTGGCGATTATGGCGGTCATCGCGATTGTCTTCGCGGTCATGATCAACACTAGCGATGGCGAGCAAACCGTTCCCGTCGCCAGTTCACCCGATCTGGTCCCCGAATTCTCACCGGAATCATCAATTGGTAACCAACTGACGCAGGGCCCTCAGACCACAATTGCGACAGTGACGATCGTCACCTCCCTCGAGTACGCGGGCAACGAAGGACTTGCCTCGCAGCTGTTGATCACTCTCGATGTCGAGGACAATTCCCGTCAGGTGCTATCGAGCGTCAGAGACTTTGTCGCCCTGATTGGCCAGAATCGCGAGGTGGAGGCGGAACTGAAGGTCGAAGAAGTGCGACTCTTTCTCGAAGCACAGGAGAGGTTAATTGGGACGTTGATCAGAGCCATGTCCAGCAACTCGAACTCAGAACTCATCGGGCAGGCTCAGGTTATACAGGCAGAGATCCAAGCCACTCGAGAAAGCACTGAAGAATTGTTCGCGAAAATCATTGAAGATCCCATTGCATCAGCCCGCATATTCGAAAGGATTGAGAGGGGCACTGAAGACCTCATCGAAAAAATCGATTCACTCAACACGAATCTGTTCATGACCGCTCAACCGGATGGCGAGTCAGAATTCTTCGGTGCGAGTAAACACGCTGCTGCATTCAGGACCGAGGCGCAGGGTGGACTCTCGGCGACTCGAGACTTCATCGCGCTGGGGACCCAGATCCGCCGGGTTGAGGCAGTCACGGAGGCGCAGACCGCCAGCGACCATTTCGGCATGCTAGCCACGAATTTGGCTGAATTAGAGGCTGCCATGCCAGAAAAGCAGCGAGTTCAGCTCGCAGTTCAGCTTAAGAGCCTTTCAATGGTAGCTGCAGAACTGCCAGAAGTTACCCAAACTCTGATCGACACGATATTTTCTGACCCGATAGCTAGCGCCCGTACATTTAGCCTGTTGGAGTCCTCCGTTGAGATGGCAGCAGGCACAGCCAGAGAGATCGAACGTGTACTGCTGGTGTTGGGAGTTGAGGCGGGCAAGTAGCGGGCTTCTGGTAGTGGCGGGTAGGCCACCCGCTCTTCTCTCGCCTGGGATCATCACATCTGCCAACGGGGGGCGGCACTCAGGTAACTCCATTGCCGTAGATCCCGCCCCCATCACGCGACTAACAGGATCCTGTTAGTTCCCCCATTTCAAGCTACTTTCAGGTTTCACAGGAACTTGCGATGGCAGGTGCGCTCGGATGCTCGAAAGTACATATCAACAACTTCATAGCAACTAAACACCAGTCCTCTGGCGATACGGCGCCTGACCCGGAACAACTATTTCGCCCCTTATTAAGGGCAGGAGATGGTCGGAGGGTTCGAACCCCCAAAATCGATACTCCGGCATCGCCAAAAGTGGAAAGACCCCTCTGGATCTCGCGCTCCGGAGGGGGCAATTTTTTATTGGCACCAATCTCCAAAAAGCTGCCTACAACCTATTTAATGCCTCAGGCAGCAGCGGGCCTAAGACCCGCTGCTAAGATTTCTCTAATTCAGCATCATCCCCGTGGACTGCCACGACACTATTTGATATCACGATTGCGACGTCTAGCCTCTACGATATGTCAGCATCGAACAGGACGACGATACCAAAGCGCGACCACACCATCGGTAGCGGCGGGTCTAAGACCCACTCTTCGAGGCCGCGATATCAGCGCCCTCGTCAGAGGTTACGAACCTTCGATTACCGCACGACTGGTGCGTATTTCGTTTCCGCACGGCTCGCGTATTCCGCTCCTGAAATGGGCACGCTTGTAAACAGGAAATTGATGCTCAACGAATTTGGCAGTGCAGTTGAATCGATATGGCGTGCCCTTCCAGATCGCTATCCGGGAATTGACCTTCCCCCCTCAAACGAGTCCAGTTGAAAGTTGGAAACTGGGCTCTCATGAAGGGAGGCAGAAATGCCAAGAAAAGGTCACAGTCCTGAGAAGATCCTGAACAAGCTTCGACAGG
>CAUZJA010000084.1:0-11133 GCA_963579925.1 Dehalococcoidia bacterium
TCGGCTGTATGGGCGGTGTGGGTGATCATCAACCGCGGCGCGCCCTCTCCGACTGGGAGAGGGAACTCTAAGACTCCAGCGTTGGGAACGCCGCTTCGTACCAGATTAGCGGGGCTCCTTCTCGAGTTTCGAACTCTTTTACGAGGCCTATGAAGATGGAGTGGTCGCCTTCTATGTGGTGGGAAACCACTTCACAGCTGAAAACCGAGAGTGCGTCAGCCACTACGTCTGGGCCTTCACCGAGTTCTTCGAACATTCCGTCCGGGGTTGGGTCGCGCTCCGTTGGGTCTTTTGCAAAGTGCATGGCCACGGGCTTTTGGGACTCCGAGAGCACGCTAATACCAAACTTGCCTGAGCCGTTGATCAAGTCAAATGTATTGCGCGAATGAGCAACGCAGACAAGCGCGAGTGGCGGGTCAAGCGATACGGATGTGACGCCATTGGCGGTCATGCCGTGCGTGGCACCGCCGGGCTCCGTGGACGTGATTATGGTGACGCCGGTGGCGAATCGGCTCCAAGCTTGCCGGTACTCCACGCTGTTGTCAGCTTGTTCTGTCATCGGTTCTCCTGAGTCAGGCGTCTGGTCAGAAAATCGTGATTATACGGCCTTGCCGCCACTACCCTCGGAGTCCGGGTAACGACAGGCGGGTTAGCCATCGTGGTGCCCACCAGTTCGCATTACCCAGAAGCCGCATGATCGCGGGGACGAAGAACGCACGCACTACGCTGGCATCCAGACCAATCGCAATCGCAGTTCCCAGCCCCAGCGCCTTCACAACAACAATATCAGCCGTCGCGAACGATCCCGCCACCAGCACCAGAATCAACGCCGCGCTGGTGACAATTCTACCGGTGCGCTCCATGCCTTTCTGAACCGCGTAACGGTTGTCTCCCGTCTCGTCCCAGTACTCCTTCACCCGACTTAGCAAGAACACCTCGTAGTCGATACTCAGGCCGAATGCGACAGCGAAGATCAAGATCGGAACGGTCGATTGCGTGAACCCGGTTGCCGTGTTCCCAAGGATGAAGTCCAGCCAGCCATCCTGAAAAATCAGCACCAGCGCACCGTACGCGGCAAAAAGACTCATCGTGTTCATCAGAACGGCTTTGAGTGGCAGCAGCACCGAGCGAAACAGGATCATCAGCGCCAGGTAAACAGAAATCATCACGTACAAAATCACCCACGGGAACAGATCATACATGCGGTCTGTGGCGTCGCTCAGATCAGCGGTGCCGCCTCCCACAAGGATGTCGAGTCCCGGTGGCTCAGGCAGATCGCGAATCCAGTCGACCAGGTCTTCTGTTTCCCCGGCTGCAGGCCCAAAGTTGCTGTAAACGGTGATCAGCATCAAGTTACGAGTTGAGAACTGATCAACCAGCTCGACCAACTCCGGCCCAAGACCAAATCGTTCCGCAAGAGTCGAGAGTTCCGTCGTATCACTCAAAAGCTCGGCTGGCAGGATACTGGCGATACTTACGGTGCGAGCAACACGTGGATCAGCACTGATCTGCTTCTCTAGTTGAGCCACCGCTTCAGTGTCACCTGGCTCAAATATCCCGCTTTCTGGCGTCATCACCACAAGCATTGGGGCAAGCTCCCCCGGACCGATCTCCTCTGCAACGAGATCCCACCCCTGCCGCGACTCAGATGATGACGGAAGTATGTCCGCCCACGGCGTTCCCAGATTCACGCGCAGTATGGGTGCGCCAAGCACGATGAGGCCAACGCCGACAACGATGAGCACCGACCACGAGTGATTCATCACCCAGTTGGCCAGTCGCCCCCACATCTGCTCGCCGCCAATACCCGACTGCCCGGAGCCCAGACGATGCCCCACCAGTCCCATGAGCGCTGGCAGCAGAGTGAGCGCCACTGTCACGGAAACGGCAATAACCATCACTCCACCGATGCCGAGCGACCGCAGCATCATGTAGTCGAAAAACAGTAGCCCGGATAGGCCAATAATCGAGGTGATTGCTGACAGCACGATTGCCCGCCCCGCAGTGGCCATCGTGCGGCCTACGGATTCCTCGACGTCGTGATCCCTGCGTTCTTCTCGGAACCGGCCTACGAGGACCAGTGAGTAATCGATCGCAGCGCCTAACCCCAGAAATGTCGAGACGTTGAGCACGAACACCGACATGCCCACTCCCAGTGAGAGCAGATAGATCCCGGCGAGGGTGATAGCCACCGCCACCCCACCCATGATGAGCGGAATACTGGCGGCAACGACGCTCCGAAATACGAAGAAGAGAGCGATGAGCACGAGTGGGAAAGTGATTATTTCGGCCCGCCGAAGGTCGTCTTCACTGGACTCGTTCACGTCCGCGAAGATCGCCAGCCCACCTGTGGCTTTCACCTCCAGAAGATCAGACTGCACTGAGTTCTTCAACCGAGGAAAGTCATCCAACGCCTTCTGCGGGTCGGAATCGATCAGGACGTTTACGTAGGTCGTGTGCCCGTCGGCTGAAGCCATCTCCCGGAATCCGGTCGAGTAGACAGTATCGACCCGGATGATGTCATCAAAGTCACGAAGAGGTGTAATCGCGGCTTCAAGAGCACCCCGATACTGCACATCATCAACGCCAAGCTCCGGGTGGCGAAAGACGAACGCCACTCCCGTTGGTGACGCGCCAAACTCTTCTTCCAGCAGGTCTGCTGCTGCGCGTGCCTCGGTCGGTGCTTCACCAAGTCCCGAGAGGAGACGATCCTGCACCCTCGGTGCCAAAAACAGCGCCGGGGCGAGGATGATCACCCATAGCCCAACGATGGGCCATGGGTGCCGTGCCAGCCAAACTCCTGATCGGTAGAGCAACCGGCCTCAGATCAGGCCTACTCGTCGGCCTGATCCTCTCCTTCTACAGTTGACTGCTCGTCCATTTTTTCTTCCGGCACTTCAGCAGTGGTATCAATGTCACCTGCTCCGTCTTCAGATTCACCGGCAGCCATCTCATCGGCGTCCATCTCATCCACTGGCCTATCCAGCTTCTCTGCCGGAGTTCGTCGTGGGCCAACCGCTCGGATAGCAGAGACTGAGTCGCCGCTATCAAGCTTCGCCAGCGTGACGCCCTGTGTATTGCGTCCCGTCTGCCGAACTTCTTCAAGTGGAATGTTGATTACTTGAGCCTGATCCGTGACCAGGTACGCTTCCAACTCTGACTGGACAACCTCAGCTGCCGCCACTTTGCCGTTCTTTGGCGTGAGCTTGAGTGTGATCAAACCCTTGCCACCCCGCTTCTGCTGCCTGTAATGGCGCAGGAGTGAGAGCTTTCCGAAGCCTTTACGGCTTGCAATAAGTAGTCGTGAGTCCTCACTGTCAAATGGCACAACGTCCATTGCAGCAACCGAGTCTTTACCCTGTAACGAGATGCCCTTCATTCCACCCGCCGCTCGCTGTCGAGGTCGGATCGATTCACTTGAGAATCTGATGGACATTCCGTTGCGTGTCACAATCACCACGTCATCCTTCGCCTGCGCAAGAATCACGGAGACCAGAGAGTCTTCTGCCTTCATGTTCATGGCATTGAGGCCCGAACGTCGCAGATTAGCCAGGAGTGACAGGTGCATTCGCTTGACCTGTCCCGCCTCGGTGCACATGACAAGGTAGGTGTCCTCAAGCAGGTCGGAGACGGCCACCATGGCCTGTACTCGCTCACCCGCCTCAAGGTTGATCAAGTTCTGAACCAGCGTTCCACGCGAAGTGCGTGTTGCATCTGGTGGCAACTCAAATACACGGGTGTGGAACACACGGCCGCGGTTCGTGAAGAACAACAAAACGTCGTGCGTATCCGCTACCTGCAGGAATGGGACGACGTCGTCTTCCCTGCTCATACGCTGTCCCTTAACTCCCTTTCCGCCACGATGCTGTCGGCGGTAGGTGCTCGTCGGGATGCGCTTTACGTAGCCCGCGCGAGAGAGAGTGATGACCACTTCTTCGTGCGGTTCCGTGTCCTCACGACGCCACTCACCAAGTTCTTCAATGTGAACCTGCGTGCGTCGCTCGTCGCCAAACTTCTTCTTGAGGGCGAGCGTTTCTGTGCGAACAGCTCGCAGAATCTTCTTGGGGTCGGCCAGCAGTTCTTCAAGACTGGTGATGAGAACCAGAAGATCCTGGTATTCGTTTTCAATCTTCTCCTGCTCAAGTGCAGCCAAACGTCGGAGCTGCATGTCCAGGATGGCTTGCGCCTGAATCTCTGAGAGAGCGAACTCTCCCATCAAGGCGTTGCGGGCCCCTTCGACATCCGCAGATGCTCGAATCAGCTCAATCACCCTGTCGATGTTATCGACCGCGATTCGCAAACCTTCCAGGATGTGGAGTCGAGCCTGTGCCTTACGCAAATCAAACTGCGCACGGCGGGTAACAATCTCACGACGGAAGTCCAGGAAGTGTCGCAATGACGCCTTTAGCGTCAGCGTCTGCGGCATGCCGTCTACCAGCGCCACCATGTTTGCTGAGAAGGCCGATCTAAGTGACGTGTGCTTGTAGAGACCGTTCAGCACCACGCTTGGAGCGGCTGCCCGGCGAAGCTCTACAACTACGCGCATTCCTTTACGGTCAGACTCATCACGGACTTCGGAAATGCCTTCAACCTTCTTGGTCTTGGCAAGGTCTGCAATCTTGGCAACCAGCGTTGCCTTGTTGACCTGAAATGGAATCTCGCTAAATACGATCCGGATTCTGTCGCCGCCACGGCTGATCTCTTCAAACTCGTGCTCGGCCTGCAGAACAATTCGGCCACGGCCGGTGGCGTAGGCGTTGCGGACACCCTCGCGTCCCCAGATGTGGGCACCAGTTGGGAAGTCAGGCGCCTGCACAAACTCCATCAGATCATCCACAGTGGCGTCCGGGTGCTCGATCAGATGGACGATAGCGTCACATATCTCACCAAGGTTGTGCGGTGGGATGTTTGTGGCCATTCCCACTGCAATACCTGAGGCACCATTCACCAACAGGTTCGGCAGCGTTGCAGGAAGAACGGTTGGCTCTTTCAGCGATGCGTCAAAGTTGTCTACCCAATCGACTGTCTCACGGTCGATATCCCTGAGCATTTCGTCGGCGATGCGCGCCATACGAGCCTCTGTGTAACGCATGGCGGCAGGTGGGTCGCCGTCAACGCTTCCAAAGTTGCCCTGGCCATCAACCAACATGTAGCGGAGCGAGAAGTCCTGCGCCATCCTGACCATCGCTTCATAGACAGGTGAGTCTGAGTGGGGATGGAACTTGCCCAGCACCTCGCCGACAAGTCGGGCGCTCTTCTTATATGAGGACGTTGGGCGCATGCCCAGTTCCTGCATCGCATAGAGGATCCGGCGCTGCACCGGCTTCAGTCCATCACGGACATCAGGAAGCGCTCTGGACACGATCACGCTCATCGCGTAATCAAGGTAAGAGGCGCGCATTTCGTCGTCTATGCGTATTGGACGAACTTCACCAATATCGGTGGTTGTCACAGAGTTACTCCAGGAAACTGTCGGACCGTCTTGTTCGGGCGAAAATCGCTCGAACGCGGTGACCGAATGAGAGATGGGTCAGGGATAGTCCAATTTTACGCCTGTATAAGGCCGTACTCAACGTAAATCCAGTTGAAAACTGCCCGAATCTTTTGCGCGCCTACACGCGAGCGCGAGCAACCGCGTCAAATTCGGGCGCTAACCGAGCTAAATCGAGCGAGGGAAATCACTGGGAGATAGCGCATGGAGCGCTATTTACCGGCGGCGTGACCAATCAGCGCGTGAAATAAGTTGTCGAATCCAGACGGCTGGTCATCAAGTCTGTGCGCCGGCCACTGGACGCCAATCGTCCACTTGTTTGCGGTCACTTCAAACGCCTCAATTGTGCCGTCTACGGTGGAGTAGGCAGACGCGAGCGTGCCAGGAGCCAGAACACCCCGCGAGACGCCATAAGCATGGCACGATGATGCGCTAACGAAGCCTGCTCCGCCGATCGTATCGGCCAGCTTGCTCCCAAGCGCCATAAACATACTGTCTTTGGCCAGTTCCTCATCTTCACCGCAATGCGACGGCGTTGGAATAGGGGCAGCACCGCCGAGCGCTATGTTGAGGGCGTGCATCCCGCCTTCAATGGCCAGCAACGGTGTGTCTGCCTGTAGCGCTTCGATCAAGAGTTCTGGCGTCGTCTCGTCGTTCTGACCGAAACCGTTATCGCCAATCACGCACAGCCCATCCAACCCGTCAGCTCCACCATCAGGCTCACATCGCTTTGCTACGCCGCCCAGGAGATCAATTGCAGCGATTGCAGCCGACGCATCCGTCTTCAGTTCTGGCAGTTCTGGCAGTACTGGGCCAACAGAAAGAACGCCGATGATCGGTTTTGTCGATGCCATCGGCGTACTACTCTGTGAATCTGTGTGCGGGGGATCGGTTTAGAACGGGATGCCCCATATCGGTCGCCACTCGTCTATCTCTTTTTCAACAGAAACGTTTGCGCTGCGCATCATCTGGCTAATCTGCTCTTCAGCAGCGCTGTTGCGCTCGTCAACGCCTTCCGGGACAAACGGGTAGAAGCGCTGACGGTCGTATCGATACACCCAGTAGCCAACTGAACCCGGTGCCCAGTCGTCCTCTCCGGAGGAGCTCCCACTGCGATAAAACTCGAAGACAGCGGCGATTCGGTTCTGCTCAGCCTCGTTGTACTGCATTGCATTGCCAACGGTGAAGACAGAACTCACAAGATCTTGAAAATTACCATCATCCATCACTACCCAGCTGGTGCCATGCTCATCATCCTCAATGCGGCCCGCTGTCTTGGTCGCGCCATCGCCCTCATTCAAGATATGAATCAGTTGCCGTTCCAGTGTGGAAAGAAACTCGTTGCCGTCATCCGGCCGATAGAGGATTCCAGCGCGCCGGGACGGAGTGATCTGACTCTGTCCATGCAGTTGCGACTCAGCGTAGAGAATCGTCTGAATCACCGACCAGTCGTCAACTGGTTCCTGTTTTCTACTAAATATCGGCATGCCTGTAGCGGTCCTATCGTCACTGCGCGATCGTTTCCACGATCACGGTTGTCGAAGTCTGGCGACTTGTTACTCAACTGAAGAAATGGCCAGTTGCACCTTATCAAGACTGTCACCCTGAAGCATGGCGTAGCCAAATGAATCGCCTCGGGTTGCGTATTTCCATAAAATTGTAAGCGAACCGACCAATGTGTTCTACGATGTGGGTGCGACTCATGGTCGCACCAGGTCTGGGATCGATGAACAGGCTTGGTCAATCGTTGATACGTGCAATGAGCTAAAAAGAGTTGTTCTGAATTGATTGAACCGGGTTCCCCTTCCTCAGATAGCCTCCCGTTTGGACTAACCGACGAGGCACTAAACGCGCTTGAGCGCTCGGCTCAGGAAGCAGTTCTTAAGGCCGGAACATACGTTGCCAGTCGATTTGAAACCAAGCTGGATGTTCAGGAGAAGGAAGACGCGACCCGTAGCCTGGTGACTGAAGTAGACAGGGAAAGCCAGCGGATGGTGGAGGCCTACATGCGGGCCAACTACCCGGAACATGCTCTCCTTGGCGAAGAAGATCCACCCGACGCCGATCCGCCCGCACCAGACTTCGTATGGGCGGTCGACCCGGTTGATGGCACCACGAACTACGCCAACGCCCTGCCCACCTACGCTGTCTCAATTGGCGTGCTGTTCCGCGGATCACCCGTAGTAGGTGCTTGCTACATTCCGTGGCCCAATGAAGGCGGCTACTCCATTTTCCATGCGCGACTTCACGGTGGCGCGTGGCGTGATGACGAGCGGATTCAGATCAGAGGGCCTGAGCCGGGACCTGCACCTCAGCACGGCAGAACTACGTCTGTCCCCATGGGGGTGAACAAGATGTTCCGCCTGGGAGATGGACTCCGCAGATCACTTGGCGAGCCGAGGTCAACGGGAAGCATTGTTTACGACCTGCTTATGGTCGCCAGCGGCAAACTTCAGTTCATGCTGGGTGGCTGGGCGGCTCCATGGGACTACGCTGGCGGCATCCTGATCGTGCAAGAGGCTGGCGGCTACGTGATGGCGCCAGAGGTGAATGAGGACGGCGTGGTCTCAGACGAGTGGTTCCCGTTCCACACCTTCGACCGCCAATACGAACCAACTCCCAACACGATGCGACGCTTACGACGCTGGATACGTCCCGTCCTGGCAGGTTCCAAGGAAGTCGTTACGTTCGCGGCAAACGACCTCAAACCTCGCCGAGGTTCGGTAGTCGATCGCATGAAGCGCGCGTTCCTGGGCGTGAAGCCGAGCTAGGCCAAGTCGAAACTAAATCGCGTTGCCGTTGGCCACATGGTGCACCAGCCAGTATTCCATGCAGTCGGCCAGAGCGAGCCAGCTTGCTTCCAGGATGTTTGGTGATGCACCAACACCTCGCCACGTCTCAACGCCGTCGGTCGTCTCAATGATCACCCGCACAACGGCGCTGGTCCCGGGGCTGTCTGAGACCACGCGCACTTTGTAGTCCGTAAGCTTCACAACTTCCAACGCCGGATAACTCTGCAGCAGCGCCTTCCGTAGCGCTGCATCAACCGCGTTGACCGGGCCATTGCCTTCTGCCGCCGTGTGCAACACCTCTTCGCCAACGCGCACCTTGATCGTGGCCTCAGACGTAATCTGCGAGCCATCGGCAGCCCGACCATGCCCGCGATTCTCGACGATAACGCGGAAGTCGATCAACTCAAACGGCGGATCGTAGTTCTCCAGACTGCGGCGAACCATTAGCTCGAATGACGCGTAGGCACGCTCGAACTGGAATCCGTTCGCCTCTTTCTCTTTCACCAGGTTGATGATGTTGCGGGCGTCGTCTTTTGTGAGATCTTGCCCCAAATCCATTTCTTCGATTCGCTTGAGCACGGTGCCTCGCCCGGCAAGCTCTGAAACGACGAATCCCTTTGAGTTACCCACCTGCTCCGGCTTGATGTGCTGGTAGGCGTCCTCCACCTTCTGAACGGCCGCTGAGTGTAGTCCACCCTTGTGATTGAAGGCATTTGCGCCCACATACGGCTGGTACGTGTGTGGCGGCAGGTTGACCACCTCCGCCACGTAGTTGGATAGCTCCGTCAGCCCCGCAAGCTGCTCATCAGAGATGGCGTTGATCCCCATCTTGAGCTTCAGATTGGCGGCCAGGCTGATGAGGTTCGCGTTCCCGGTGCGTTCGCCGTAACCATTCACGCAGCCCTGCACCTGTTCCGCGCCTGCCTCGATTGCCGCAAGAGCCGATGCGACGGCAGTATCGGTGTCGTTGTGCGTATGAATCCCGAGCTTGGCGTCGACTTTCGACTTCACATCAGCCACAATCTCGCCGATCTCACTGGGGAGCGTACCGCCGTTCGTGTCGCAGAGAATTACCGTCTCCGCGCCATGCTCAATAGCCACGCGCAGCGCTTGTATCGCATAGTCGGCGTTCTCTTTGTAGCCATCAAAGAAGTGCTCAGCGTCGAAAAATACCTGCCACCCGTTGGCCTTCATATACTCAACAGAGTCAGCAATCATGGCGAGGTTTTCTTCAAGCGAGCACTCAAGAACTTCGTTGACCTGTATCTCCGATGCTTTTCCAACCAGGCATATCACCGCGGCCTCTGAGTCAAGCAGCGCCTTCAGCACCGTGTCATCCTGCGGCGGGACTCCGGCTCTGCGGGTGTTGCCAAAAGCCGTAATCTTGGCGTTCTTAAGCTTCAGTGACTTTGCACGTCGGAAGAACTCATCATCTTTTGGATTGGCGCCGGAGTATCCGCCCTCAATGTAGTGAAAGCCAATCTCGTCCAGGCGCTGCGCAATCGCCAGCTTATCGTCGACGGAGATGGAAATTCCTTACATCTGGGTACCGTCGCGAACAGTTGAGTCGTAGAGCTCTATTCCGTTCATATTCTTATCTCTCCCGGGAGATTTACAGGCACAAAAAAACCCATCCACAAACAGGGACGGGTTATTGGCCCGCTGTACCAGCCTGAGTTCCCTCGAAATTATTCGAAAACGCTCTGCAGGACACGTGTTCATGTCCCCGCGACTGATAACGGGTCGCATACCCAGCCATGTCTACTTCCCGTGTGCACGGGTTTCGGATGGCAGCTTCGGAGGGATTTTTACTCGGGTTCGCCGCGCCTGCTCACACTAATCCAGCCTCGCTAATCGGCTCTACCGAGCTACTCGTCTCCGTTCAGGCGTTACTCCGACTTGAATCGAAACAATGCCTCTGATAACCAATTTTATCACGCTGATTTGATGACGCACGATGCGATACTGTGCGGAGCATAAAACAAGCAAACCAACGGCCCGTTCAGAAACATAAGATGAGGTAGCGATGACGTTGAGGATTGGATCCAACCTTGCTGACCCGTTCCAAACAGCCGCCCACGCCAGGCTTTCTGAAGAACTTGGATTCGATTTCGTAGGCGCGGGAGAGCACGTCTTTCGCGACGACCGCCCCGGCTCGACGCAGATATCGCTATCAGCACTCGCTACAGCGGCCGGTGCCACGTCCACTATCAGACTCCTCACATCGGTCATCATCGTCCCGCTGCATCAGCCAATCATGCTCGCTAAAGAGGCCAGCATCGTCGATGCGGCATCCGGGGGCCGACTAACACTGGGCGTTGGCATTGGCGGCGAGTTCCCGGGCGAATGGGATGCCCTGGACGTACCGATAAAACAACGCGGCGCTCGAATGGACGAATCACTCGAACTCATGACGCGACTTTGGACCGAATCCGAAGTCACTCACAACGGTCGATTTTTTTCATGTGAAGGCATCACCTTCTACCCGTCGCCAGCCCAGAAAGGCGGGCCACCACTATGGGTGGGTGGCCGCACTGAACCTGCAATGAAACGAGCAGTCGAGAAAGGCGCTGGTTGGCTACCGTACCTCTACCGACCATCGACCTACGCGCGTTCGGTCGAGACGATCAGCAACATGATGGCTGACGCTGGCCGCAGCACAGAAGGCTTCGGCTGGAGCCTGCATCTGATGACGGCAATCGGTGACTCGCGCGAAGAGGCAATCGAACTGGCAACCGATGGCTTGCGAGCCGGGTACAACTACGATGGCGATTACCGTGAACTTGCAGAGCGTTACTGCCTCATTGGCACTCCAGATGAGTGCGTGGAGCAGTTAAAGGCGTTTGAGGC
>CAUZJA010000085.1:0-10965 GCA_963579925.1 Dehalococcoidia bacterium
CGTTGTCCACGAACAGAAGCACGTCCTGCTTCGCGACATCTCGGAAATACTCTGCCATCGTCAAGCCAGTCAACGCGATGCGAGCTCGGGTTCCCGGAGGCTCGTTCATCTGACCGAACACAAGCACGGTGGACTTCATCACCCCGTAGTCCTGCATCTCATGCCAGAGGTCATTGCCCTCACGGGAGCGCTCTCCCACACCAGCGAACACGGACACACCGCTGTGCTCCTGCGCGATGGAGCGAATCAGCTCGGTAATGATGACTGTCTTGCCGGTGCCTGCACCGCCAAACGCGCCAATCTTTCCGCCCTTCTGGAACGGAGTCAGCAGGTCAAATACTTTTACGCCAGTCTCAAGCTGCTCGGTCGTACCAGTCTGCTCGTCAAATGGTGGTGGCTGTCGGTGAATTGGCCAGATATCCTCTGCAGGCACGTCACCGAGACCGTCAAGCGCGGTGCCAGTCACATCAAACAATCGACCAAGTGTTCCCGGTCCTACTGGAACCGAAATCGGGGCACCAGTATTAGTGACTTCCACGCCTCTTTGGAGTCCATCAGTTGTACCCATAGACAGGCACCGAACCCAGTTGTTGCCAACGTGCTGCTCAACCTCAAGTACCAGTCGCTCGCCTTCAAGCTCCAGTTCCAGAGCGTAATAAATATCTGGCAGACCATCAGCTGGGAACTCAACGTCCACAACCGTTCCGATGACCTGTACGACTTTGCCCGTTCCTGCCATTATCTGGCTCTCCTGCCCGGCTTTCGCCCTAACGTTCCACGGCGGCCACACCGCCGACGATATCAAGTAGTTCCGCAGTTACCGATTCCTGGCGCGCTTTGTTAAGGGCCAGATTCAGATCATCCGCAAGATCAGATGCGGCATCTGTTGCGGCTTGCATGGCGACCATACGAGCTGAATGCTCGCTGGCGATCGCTTCAAGAATAGCGTGGTAAATCTCCATCTCCACAAAGCGAGGAAGAAGTTCTTCCAGGACTTCCCGTGGGGATGGCTCATAGATGTAGCCCGCTGCCTGGTTATCATCCAGTTCAGCTGGCTCCACAGGGATAAGTGTCTTGATCACCGGCTTCTGAACTGCTGTGTTCACGAAATCTGTGTATCCAAGCAGTACCCGGTCGATGTTCTGCTTCTCAAACTCACCAATAACGATGCTCGAGATAGCGCGCGTGTCATCCAGAGTTGGTCTGTCGCCAAGGCCGTCGAAGGTGGCCAGCAACTCAGTGCCAGATCGAAGGACGAACGCCCTCCCTTTCTTGCCGACTGAAATTACAGTAACTTCGCCGTCGGATTCCTGGATCGCAGTAGCAGCAGCGCTGTTCATGTTCGCGTTCAAGCCGCCACAAAGGCCTCGATCTGAAGTCAGCAGAACGAGCGCCGTCTTGGTTACCGGGCGGCTCTCCATCAATGGAACAGCAGCCTCTTCGTTGCCCTGTTCAATTGCTGCCAGGTCCGCCAGAAGACCTTCAATCTTCTCTGCATAGGGCCTTCCAGCAACCACCATTTCCTGGGCGCGACGCATCTTAGAAGCCGCAATCAACTGCATGGCCTTTGTTATCTTGGCCGTGTTTCGCAGTGAAACGATTCTGCGTTTGAGCGCCCTGGTGTTACTCGCCATATCTAGAGTTGTGCCGTGCTCTTGTATCCAGCAGCCGCTTCGTCGAAAGCCTTCTCCGCCTCTTCCGACAGAACTCCGCTCTCAGCGATACCTTTCAGAACGTCGGGTACGTTCGCGGCGGCATACTCATGCCAACCCCGCTCGTACGCAACAATGTCTGCCGGGGCTACATCGTCAAGCAGTCCGGCGCCAAGAATGTAGAAGATTGAAACCTGCTGTTCCATGGTCAACGGGCTGATCTCAAACTGCTTCATCAGTTCCGTTGCGCGCTGACCTCTCTCAAGCTGCCTCAGCGTTGAGGGGTCAAGATCATCTGTACCAAACTGCGCAAAGGACGCAAGTTCGCGGTACTGGGCCAGTTCACCTTTGAGGCGACCAGCGACGCTCCTCATCGCCTTTGTCTGCGCGGCACCCCCAACACGGGAGACGCTGAGGCCTGAGTTCAATGCTGGCCTGATACCAGCGTTGAACAGTTCCGGCTCCAGATAGATCTGACCATCTGTAATTGAGATGACATTTGTTGGCACGTAGGCCGACACGTCACCCGCCTGCGTCTCAATGATTGGAAGCGCAGTTGATGAACCGCCCCCGTGCTCGTCGTCTAGACGAGCAGAGCGTTCCAGCAGACGTGAGTGAAGATAGAAGACATCACCCGGGTATGCCTCACGACCTGGTGGGCGCCTTAGAAGCAGGGACATCTGCCTATAAGCCCACGCGTGCTTGGTGAGGTCATCGTAAACAATCAGTGCTTCCTTACCGGCGTACATGACCTTTTCTGCCATGGCCGCGCCAGCGTAGGGGGCGAGATACTGCAGAGGTGCCGGGTCTGAAGCGCTGGCTGCCACCACGATGGTGTGATCCATTGCCCCGTGGGCCTCAAGTGTGGCTACCGTCGCCGCAACCTTACCGACCTTCTGGCCGATGGCTACGTAGATGCAGATAACGTCGCCACCCTTCTGGTTGATGATGGCGTCGATGCACATGGAGGTCTTGCCTGTGTTGCGGTCACCAATGATCAGCTGTCGCTGTCCTCGGCCCACCGGAATCATGGCGTCGACCACTTTCAGGCCAAACTGCATCGGGGTGCTGACGGACTTCCTGACAACAACGTTGGGTGCAACCTGTTCAACAGGGCTGGACTCATCCGCGTTGATGGGGCCTTTGCCATCAAGCGGTCGGCCGAGCGAGTCGACCACGCGGCCGATAAGCGCGTCACCAACCGGAACTTCAACAATTCGTCCGGTGCTGCGAACTTCATCGCCCTCTTTAATGTGAGAGAACTCACCAAGAATCACCGCACCAACGCTGTCCTCTTCAAGGTTCAGCGCCATTCCAAGGGTGTCCCCCGGGAACTGCAAGAGTTCCATTGATCTCACATCAGAAAGGCCGTGAATCGTTGCAACACCATCCGCCGCTTCCACGACGGTTCCAACGTCAACCATAGTGAGTTCGCCGCCGAACTCCTCTATCTGCCTTTTGATGACTGAGGCTATGTCCTGCCCTCTAATTGCCATCCGGCTCCCTCCGCGACAAGTATGCCGCGCTTAATCGTTTCTCAAATACCCTGATGGGTTTGATTTAGTCCTGTTTCAACTGCGCTGGCGGTCTTGCCAGTGCATTCTGCATATTCCTCAGCTTTGTGGTGACACTGCCGTCAATCAGGTGGTCACCCACCCGGGCAATAATCCCGCCCACAATCTGCGGATCAACATCCTCAGATGTATCAACTTTCGCGCCCACCAACTCACCAAGTAGTTCCCCCACACGGCCGTGCTGCTCAGCAGTGAGCGGCACGGCTGTGGTGACGGATGCTCGTGCAACGCCGTTGTGGGCGTCTACAAGCGCCCTGAACTGGTCTCTCACGCTCACCGCGAACTTGACCGATCGATGATCGACCAGCACGCCCACGAGGTTACGAGCCAGATCCCTCACTCCTGCAAGAACCGTATCGATTCCCTGGAGCTTCTCCCTTTCAGGAACTTGCGGTGCTTCCAGAAAGGCGAAGAAGTCGTTGTTGCCAAGCGCATCTGCAATTTGATCAAGGTCTGAAGACCACTGATCAAGAGAGTCGTTCTCCAGAGCAATCTGGAAAACCGCTTGCGCATACCGGCGCGCCGTAGGTCGTCCTGCCATTTAGGTGGACTCCCTCATCGTGCTGGAATGCAGCTTCATGTTGCCGTTTGAACTCACTAGTTCTTGCGACTCTCAAGACCCTCTTCGAGGGTGCTTTCAATCAACTGCCGATGCGTGGATTCATCCAACGACTTGCCAACAATCTGCTCGGCCGCGCTTATTGCGAGCGACGCGAACTCTTGCCGAACCTGTTCGACTGCCGCATCACGCTCTTGCTCAATTTCGGCCCTCGCCCGCACGATAAAGGTTTCAGCCTCTCCGCGTGCGCGTTCTTCCTGCTCTTCCCGGTACTTGCCTGCGGCTTCCCGAGCTTCTGCAATAAAAACCTGACCCTGAGCGCGTGCCTCAGCAATCTCTTTTTCTACCTGCTCTGCTGCCGATGCCGCCTGCTCCGAGGCTCTCTCTGCCGCTTCAAGGCTCTCACGAATCTTTTCAGTTCTCTCAGCGAGAATTTTCTGAATTGGTCCGTAGAGAAGCTTTGAAAGTACGGCAAAGAGAATCAGGAAGCTGACAAGTTGCGTCAGCAATCCAGGAATATTAATTCCGAGTTCACCCATCTCTTACTACCCTTTACACACCACTAGTGGGTGCCCTCTCCGAATCTTGAGCCCGTAATTAGGCCCACTTTATGCAACGAAGAGAATGATGATCGCGATAACCAGCGCGTAGATCCCGATGGCTTCGGCGAATGCCAGGCCGAGGACCATGTTCTGCTGGATGGGTGCGCGTGCTTCCGGGTTGCGGCCAAGAGCTTCCATCGCCTTTGAGGCGAGGAGTCCAATACCGAGGCCCGGGCCAAGTGCGCCAAGTCCCATTGCGATGCCGGCTGCCAACGCTTTTACGCCGTCAGCTGAAGCTGTTTTCGCATCTACATCAAACTGGTTCGCGGCCTCTTGGCCGTGGACTACGAGATCAGTCATTGCTCGGACGATCTCCGGATCGATTACTGCCACCTAATTCCTCCTGTGCGATTACTCGCAAGTGAAGGGAACATTTCCCCTCGTGTGCCTAAATTATTCCTGCGCGCATCCATCACATACCCGTGGCCAACGCGCTGGCCAACTGTAGCCCGCCTAGTGTTCCTCATCTCCATGAGCTGAGGTAGCAACCACGGCGAAGACTAATGTCAGCATGGCGAAAATAAAGCCCTGGATAGCGCCAACAAACAACTCCAGGCCCATGAACGGGATGATCCCAACCAGCGGGAATAGGAAGGCCATAGCCACCAGCAATATCTCGCCAGCGAACATGTTTCCAAATAGACGGAAGGTAAAGCTGATCACTTTGGATATCTCACTGATGATTTCCAGCATGCCAACCGCAAAGAATATTGGGCCTTGCTTCAGGTTGATGAACTTGCCACCGTAGCCCTTGAAGCCCAACGATTTGAAGCCCCACATCTGAACAAAGAACATTGCGATCAGTGCGATGGCTAGAGTGGTGTTGATATCGGTGTTCGGACCACGCAGGAACGGGATCAGAATTCCAGTCTCTTTGCCAAGGACTTCCGGCTCGTCTTCCGGTGCCCTAACGACCACACCGGCTGCAAGCTGCTCCTCAGCGTGATGAGCGTCAAAGTTAAGTGGGTCAATATCTACAATGCCTGAAATAGGAACCTTGGTGTCTTCACCTCGGCCAAACGGAAGAAGCTTGATACCGCCGCTGGTATCGAAGACAGTCATTTTCTTGTTCTTTGTCTCTACCAGAGCATCCAGCAGGGCGTCTTCATGGCTCTTGCCCGGCTCTTCCTGATCGTGAAGCTCATGCGTAACGAACTCTTCGGTCGACTCAAACTTACCGATGGTGCCAACGCCGGGGAGTATTCCCAGCCAGTTGGATAGAACGATCACCATGAAGATTGTCATGATCAGAGGCAGGAATTTGCGTGCAGGCTCTCCGCCAACGCTCTCTACCAGTCCAATGAAGCCCTCAACCATCATCTCCATGAAGTTCTGGAAACCGGTGGGGATCATCTCCATCTTCCGGGTGCCGCGCCAGGCCATAAAAATAAGAATCCCGGAAGCGACCCACAGGAGGATTGAGGAGTTGACCAGCGGATAGCTGCCAATCGACGCGATCTTCTCACCGGGAACGGAGATTTCGGGGATGGGGCTTCCAAGAAAACCAAGGCCAAAGGCTGCGCCTAATGCGCCGCCAAGAATTGAAATAATGCCTATGATTCCGACTGATAGCAGAACGGCTAGAAGTAGTGGCTTATTCAACTTCTATCGTTTTCGTCTCCCTGCCCAATCGCCGCGTCCAGACCGTCGGCGTCTTCTTCGTTCATCTCACCCGCGCCAAATGCGCGAAGTAATTTTGCAAGCCCAAGCCCCGCAACCGCAACCCCTAGCACCAAACCGACCAGCACAAACACCGGTGGAGTATCCAACTGTCTATCCAGCCAGACACCGGCAATCGCACCCCCGGCAATACTTACGGCTACAAACCAGCCGAAGCCTGCAAGGCGACCGAGGAGCAAGATTGTTGAGGGCCCGTCTGAGCCTGATCCCTCATGCTTTTCAGGCATTTGGCTCTCTGACTCGGCTCCGTGCCGTAACCATTTTAGCAACGTCCCAAATCGGTCTCAAAACGCGCAAACTCACTCACAAAATACGATTGTGAACTTTACCACAATTGAATTTGAGCAAACACAGGCCCGGTTGTGATTAACCACTTCGAATCCGGCGTGGATCAGCACGATTCGAAGGCGAGCCGGAAGTACGAAACGGCGCTACTAGTTGGCGCTTGGCTTCGGCGGCGTATCGCCTTTGCCCTCTTCAAAGTCGCTCAGGTCAAGCGAGTCGATGAAATCCCTGAACGCGGACATTGACTGAATCTCGCTCTCCGCGACCGGAGTCCCCCCTCGTTCGGTGCCCTCTTTCATGGCCTCCCCAACGATGGCCTTCCCGGTCTCTTTGTCCAGGTGAACGCCAGCCTTCTCCATCACGGCGTCTTCTGCGTAGATGGGCACTTGCACGCGGACAGCAAGCGCCAGGGCATCTGATGGGCGGGAATCTATCTCCACATTCTTATCCCCGGCCTGCAAGACAATCTTTGCAAAGTATGTGTCGTGATCAAGACCTGAAATGAGAATGTGATCCACTGTGGCGCCAAGTTCGCCAATGACTACATTAAGAAGATCATGCGTAAGTGGACGGGGCACGTTCACTTCCTGAAGCTTCACGGCAATAGCATCAGCCTCAGACGGACCAATCCAGATTGGAAGATACCTGTCTGAGTCTTTCTCTTTAAGAATGACCACGCGCTGGTAGTTCAGAAGGCTAACTCTGATGCTGTCTATGACCATGTCGCGCATGGGACCATCCCTCGCTTTGCCCTGATTTACTTGAGAAATCGGACCAGATTTGCCGAAACATTTCGTTCAATATGAACAGAACCGTCGTCAGTGTCAATTATCGCGGGTCTAAACTCTACCGAACTCCGGAACCAATTTTGCCAATTCCACAATTCTGTATCTACCCACCAAGTTTGTCGGCAGACTATCCAGGGTTACGGAGTCTGAATCCAGTCCGAGATGATTTCTACGAACCCGACGCAGAAGTTCATTGGCTCAAACATCTTCGCCTCATTCCGGTACCGACTAACCTTGTCGAATGTAATACGAGCCACTACGTCTTTTGGAGTTTGGCTCGTCACCTCCTAACGATTCAATTTGCCGATCCGCTTATCCAACGCGAGCGTGATTGATTTCATCCCGCAACTCAACCGCCGCTGCTCGAGCGGCGGACTCAAAGCCAATTTCGTCCTCAGAAGCGTAGATAATCCCTCTTGATGAGCTAATCATCACACCGAGCCCATCCGAGTTCACACCGGCATGTGTCGCAGCGGCCACATCGCCACCTTGAGCGCCAACGCCAGGAATCAATATCGGCAGATCATTATGTGACTCTCTCAAGAATGCCAGCTCATCTGGATAGGTCGCCCCAACCACGATGCCCAACCTGCCTTGATCATCCCACCGCTCGGTTGCCTCTGCCACGACCTGAAACACCGTTTTACCCTCGGTGCCTTCAAGTACGAAGTCCTGAAGCTCCGTAGCACCCGGATTGCTGGTGCGGCAAACGATTATTGCACCGCGCCCACCGTATTCCAGGAATGGAGCGATGGAGTCTCGACCCAGATACGGGTTGAGGGTGACCGTATCGAAATCGAAGTAATCGAACATTGCCGCTGCATACGCGCTTGCAGTCGAGCCAATGTCGCCACGCTTGCCGTCACCAATGATCACGACATCGGGAGCGACGGTCCTAATATGGGATACCGTGGTTTTCAAGATCTCGAATCCCTCCGCTCCCATCGCCTCATAGAACGCCAATTGCGGTTTGAAGGCGCACACCAGATCGTGAGTGGCATCAATGATGCGGTGATTGAACTCAAGCGTGTCAGATATCGCCATACGAGCAGGATCAGGATCCAATCCAACGCAGACCAAGCTGTTTGCGGATTTGGCCCGCGCATCCAACTTTTCAACCCACGTACTCAACAGATCCTCCGGCCGAGATAGTCTGAAACTTCACTTTGAGTATAGTGCGGAACCTTCCACGCTTACCAACCCCTCTGACGCCACAATATGAATTCACCTGGCAAAACCAAACCTGGTTCAGCAGATCTGCAGAACCTTTTCGACCGGCTATTGTCGGAACACGGACCACAACATTGGTGGCCCGCTGAATCTGATTACGAGATGATCGTGGGGGCTATCCTCACGCAGAACACATCGTGGGAAAACGTGGAAACGGCCCTCGGGCAGTTGAAGTCGAATCGTATATGGGCTTGGGATGCGGTTCTTGAAACGCCGGTCGAGACTCTTGCCGAAGTGATCAAACCGTCCGGGTACTTCAATCAAAAGGCCCGAAAGCTCAAGTTATTCGCTGAATTTCTTGATTCCGACTTTGAGCGATCTACTGACCGTCTATTTCAGCTCCCCTTGCCTGAGCTACGAAAGCAGTTGCTAGCGCAGTGGGGCATCGGCCCTGAAACGGCGGATGACATCATCCTCTACGCCGCCAAAATGCCCGTGTTCGTAATCGATAACTACACTCAGCGCCTGACCGGTAGGTTGGGTTGGTCGATTGAGCCGTCCGACTACGAAGGCCACCGTGCCATATTCGAGTCGCTACTTCCGGCTGATGTCGAAATGTTCAACGAGTTTCACGCCTTGATAGACCACCACTGCAACGGAACATGCACCAAAACGCCGAAATGCGGTGAATGCGGAATTGCCGATATTTGCGCGCTTGGCAAAGCTTCTCAATCTCCGTAGCGGCGGGGTTCAGACCCGCTCTTCGCGGTAGTAATTACACTGACATTGGAACGGACGTTGAGAGAGCGCGACTTAGATCCCTAGCTACCGCGAATTCAGCCAAATGGAATCCGCACACACCCTACGACCGCAAAATACCCCGCGGCGTAAGCGTCAGACTCGTCGTCTTGAACACCAGATGCGCTGACACTCCGATGGACAACTCCAACTCCGCAATCGCGCTCGATGTCAGTTCAACCACCAACGGCTCGCCTACGTCAAACGTGGCAAATGAGCGCTCTTCAGATTGCGTTAAGTCCACACACGGTGCGCTGATGACGTTGCGAGCGGAGATTGCTCTCGGGAGTTCCGTAGCCACTATGACGTCGGAAGCCCGTATTGTCACAATCACCTCATCTGAGTCGATGTGTTCGGCAGAGGGCGTCACAAACTCGTAGTTGCCTACTTTGACACGGGCTGATCGGTCACCGCTGCCCCGGTCCACCAGTGTTCCGCTCAGATAGCTCTCTACGTCCTCAAAGTTCGCCAGTTGGCCTATCCCCTGCCCAAGGAGCACGGCACGCGGCGGGCCATTGGCAACTACCGTGCCATGATCCAGAACGATCACCTGTTCAGCCAGATGCACGATCTCCGAGACATTGTGAGAGACATAGATCATCGGTATCCCAAGCTCGCGATGAATCTCTTTTAAATATCCCAGGACTGTTGTCCTCAGACGAGCATCCAATGACGCCACGGGTTCGTCGAGCAACAGCACCCTTGGTCCGGCTGCCAGGGACCGGGCAAGCGCGACCCGTTGCCGCTCCCCACCCGACAGACCAGCGATATCGCGCTCTGCCAGATCATGAATACCTAGCAGTTTCATCAACTCATCGGGAGAAACTTTCCGGCTGTTGGCACCACCAAATTTGGCACCGAATTCAATATTTCCTTGTACATCCAGATGAGGGAAAAGCGCTCCATCCTGAAATACCAATCCGACAGATCGGTTTTCAGGTGACACGTGAAGGTTTTCGTTGGAATCAAATAGGGATTCGCCATCCAACGCTATGGAGCCGCTATCCGGCTGCATGAGGCCTGCAATGCACGCCAGCGTAGTGGATTTGCCGGAACCAGACGGCCCAAATATCGCGCTGATCCCACTCTCCAATGAGGCATTGATTTCCAGATGGAAATCGCCGCGTGCTATCGCCAGATCTAGTTTGATCATCGCGACCGTCCTGACGCCAGCCTACTAACCAGCCGGTTGTGCAGCAGAAGACTAACCAGTGCCAGCACCACAGATATGACGACGAGCCGAATCGCGACGGAATCGTCTCCGGTTTGTATTCTCGTGAATATCGCGAGCGGCAACGTCTGTGTCTGGCCCGGAATATTCCCGGCGACCACGATGGTCGCGCCGAATTCAGATAGAGCTCTCACAAATCCAATCAATACGCCAGCCAAAAGGCCACGTGCAGCGATCGGAATGGTCACGTACGCAAAGGTTCGCCATGGCCCTGCACCCAGACTCCGAGACGCCAACTCCAATCGGGGGTCAACGGCCTCCAGTGCGATCACGAATGTGCGAACAACCAACGGAAGCGCCACGATTGCCGATGCAAGAGACGCGGCGAACCATGTGAAGACAAGGTCGCCTCCAAACAGACTGTCAATAACCTCGCCCAGTGGCCCGGTTGGGCTGAAGAGCCAGAGGAGTCCGAACCCGATAACTACGGGGGGAAGAGCCAGTGGCATCGAGACGAGGGCCTCAATCAACCAACGTCCTCGTGGATTGCGCCTGACCAGAAGCCACGCTATCCCCAGGCTGATGGGAACAAGGCCAACCATCGCTAGCGCTGCGACGCGCAACGATAGGAGGATTACTTCGCCTTCAGAGCTCATGACTGAGAAGTTTACCGATCAACCGGAACA
>CAUZJA010000086.1:0-10918 GCA_963579925.1 Dehalococcoidia bacterium
ACTGGGACAGATGGATCCGACCCGGTTCGCGATGGCCCAACAAGCAGGAGCCACAGCAGCTGGATGAAGCCCGGAAAATAACCCTTCAGGTGGCGCGGATACGGGGTCAAGGTCACTTGCGGCCGGTACTAACATAGCGACTGGTACAACTATTTGGGGCAGGTCACTTCCCGGCCTGGGATTCGGGGAGAGAGTGCACTCTCAAATCCTGCGGATGGGTGACCCGGTGGGCGGAACTTCCGGCTTGTTCCAAAGTGTGGCGGCCGGTTTGGACGCTGTGAGCCAACAAGACACAGCCACCGCCCAGGTTGCTTATGACGGGTTGATGTCAGCGAAAGGCACACTGCTCAGAGTTGCTTCGGATCGTCTCCTTGACCAACTCGCCCGACTGCTAGGAGAGACAGGCACCGCGATTGAGCATTTTGAAGATGCCCTCAAGTTCACAAATGACAATGGGCTGCGCCCCGAGCTAGCCTGGACGTGCTGCGACTACGCAGAGCTCCTCATCGAACGCAACGCCAGCAGCGATGCCGGCAGGGCAACCGAACTCCAGGACGAGGCCATCACCATCGCCACGGACCTAGGCATGAAGCCGCTGCTGGAGCGCGTGCTGGCACAGCGAGAAATATTGAAGGCTTGATGAGGGGGAAGCCCTCGAAGGATCATACTGCGAGGATCCCTGCCCGTACGATGTCTGCGTCCTCGACCATGGTGAGACCGACTGGCCTCCAATAGTTCGCCACGTGTAACCCGAAGTTCACGCCCATGAAACATCCCGGAAACATTCCAGCCGTAATCTTCCGGAATCACGTTGGGCACGGGTGCCTACACATGACTATTCAGACTATCCCCGCTAACTCGGGGTAAATCGATTGGGTGGAGGGATATGGATACAGGAAATATTGCCTGGATGTTGACGGCATCCGCGTTGGTGCTGTTTATGGTGCCGGGTCTTGCGTTCTTCTACGCGGGGCTTGTCCGCGGCAAGAACGTTGTCAACACAATAATGCTCAGCTTCATGGCGATGGCCGTTGTAGGTGTTGCATGGATCGTCTGGGGCTATTCGCTCGCGTTCGGTGCGGGCAATGAGTTCATTGGGAACTTCGATTACATCGGCTTCAAAGACGTAATGCCCGATGTCGAGTCGGGATCAAACTCGATGATGTTTGCCGTGTTCCAAGGCATGTTTGCAATCATCACACCGGCACTGATCACGGGTGCGGTGGCGGAGCGATTTAAGTTCAAAACGTACCTGGTCTTCCTGTTGATCTGGATGACCGTGGTCTACGCTCCAATCGCCCACTGGGTGTGGTCTGACAACGGATGGATTCTGGGCATTGGCGCTTCCGACTTTGCCGGTGGAACAGTGGTTCACATCAATGCCGCAGTGGCAGCAGTTGCCGCCGCGATTCTGGTTGGCAAACGACGCGGAATTCCAAACGGAATTGAAGCTCACAATGTTCCTTATGTAGTACTTGGCGCAGGAATCCTCTGGTTCGGTTGGTTTGGATTCAACGCAGGTAGCGCACTTTCTGCTAGCGGAGCCGCGGTGAACGCCTTTATGGTCACCAACACCGCCGCAGCAATGGGTGCGCTCACGTGGGTGCTCCTGAGCTACCTCACCACCGGAAAAGCCAGTGCAGTTGGCGCAGCTTCTGGTGCAGTCGCCGGGCTTGTGGCAATTACGCCGGCAGCCGGTGATGTAGGTGCAATGGGTTCACTTGGGATAGGTCTGATAGCTGGTGGTCTGACCTGGTTGACGGTCCGGTATCGACACGTCTTGCGCATTGACGATGCACTGGATGTGTTCGCGATCCATGGGGTCGGCGGCATAGTTGGGGCACTGTTAACAGCTGTATTCGCGACCGCCGCACTTCAGGGCAACGTTGGCGTCATTGACGGTGAGTTCGATCTCCTGTGGGCAAACGTCCGAGCGATTGGCGCAACAATCGGTTACTCATTCGTAGTGACATTCGTGATCCTCAAGGTTCTCGATCTGGTCCCCGGCCTCGGTCTCAGGGCTGATGAAGCGGACGAGGATACTGGACTCGACATCAGTCAACACGGTGAACGCGGCTATGTTGGCGATGGTGCCGACTAACCCTTAGCCACAAATTCGCAGATAATGATCCCGATGAGGAGTCGTCAGGCTCCCATCGGGAGGAGAAGAACCAAATGATCAAGATAGAAGCCATAGTGAGGCCAGAGCGGGTAAACCTGGTTCTAACCGCACTGGAAGAAGCAGGCTGCACCGGCTACCACCTGTTCAATATCACAGGTGCAGGTCAGCAGCGTGGGGTTGAGGTCTTCACCGGCAGAGGCGCGGGCACAGTAGTCCGCACAGCTCTGCCAAAGACCATGATCACCACGGTTGTTGCAGATGGGATGAAGGATGCCGTAGTTGAAGCGATCCTCAGCGTTGCTCGAACGAGCGAAGAGGGAGCAATTGGCGACGGTAAGATTTTCATCTCTACAATCGACGACGTAATCCGGGTCCGAACGGGCGAAAGTGGAGACGTAGCGCTCTAGTAGTTACCCGATTTTGTATTCGTGGAAAGTGCGCCGGGGGCGGCATTGACCCCCGGCGTACTCGCGTTCATCTTGTATGGGCGTTTGGTGCTGGGATAAGATTCAACCAGATGTTGTGCTTGAGTTCATCTGCATTGCGCTTACGTACTGTGGGCATTTCCGCCCGCAGTTTCTTTTGAGCGTTAGTGTTGAAGGGTAAGGGCCGAATCATCGCGTCGAAGGAGCGTAGCTCAGTTGGCTAGAGCACCGGTCTCCAAAACCGGCGGTCGGGGGTTCGAGTCCCTCCGCTCCTGCCAGGACCTCTCTGGAGTTTAGGGGAGACTACGGCGCAGAAACATCTATACCTGCCGAGGTGTTGGAATTGGTAGACAAGCAGCGTTGAGGGCGCTGTGCTCGTAAGGGCGTGTGAGTTCGAGCCTCACCCTCGGCACCATTTATCGATCGCGCTCCCGTTTTAATGTGGGGGCGATCAATGACTGGGCGACGTAGCCAAGTGGCCTAAGGCAGAGGTTTGCAAAACCTCCATTCGGCGGTTCGAATCCGCCCGTCGCCTCCATATACTTGATTCGTATTGAAGAAAGACCCCGCAAACGGGGTCTTTTTCATAGGTTAAATATCCGATTGACCACTTGTTTGACCACTTGGAGATGTGAAATGCCCGCTTATCGAGCCAGTCTGGTGGTTAGGCTTGCAGGTGCAACATACCGGTGGTCTCCCCGCCGATACACGCACCGAGACTACTCATTCAAAGAGTGCATAAGCGGCGCTGAAAAGCTGCAACCACTATATTGGCCACAACGATGCTTCATGTGCTCTCACACATCATTGAATATTGGCGGTCCAACTCCCGTCAGCATCGACCGCCAAAGCATAGACACCGGGCGGTATATCAAATACTGATGTACTCACGTTGACCGGCACCGTATCCGAGAACGCGCCAATTTCATTTGCAACCAACTTCCACTCCACACCGTCTTCGGAGATGAGTTCTACGATGAAGTTGCTGCTCCCTGTGTGAGTCAGAGTTACATTTCGCGTGCCACTGGTCAGCGTGAACGGCCCTACAACGTCCGGTCCGCTGCTCCGGCCTTGAAGACCTGATACCAAAACTCAAGAGTGTCGCTGGTGCATCGCTAGCTTGGTATCAAGTCGTCAACATAGGCGATAACGCTACGTGTGACAGAATAATCAAGAAGTTGAACGTACCAGGAAATTACAAGGATTAGGGCTGCAATTCGATTAGTTCTCGCTGGTGAATAGTGCCGAATTGAGATTGGCACCGCAGCCGACATAGCCGCCCCTCTGTCAATCAGCGATTAGGTCACAGTATCTTCCGTCCAAAGGAAACAGTGTCACCTTCATCTTGCTTGATGTTCCACGTTTGAGATGAGCCGAAAATTCCGGTCTGTTTCATTGAAATGGTCTTGCCATCGTCTGCAACTTCAACGATCCGTCGCTCTTCTTTCCTCGCAATCACCATGATTATCCAGATGATGACCCATAGGCCAGCCGAAATGATGCTCAGAAGCAGGTGCCAAAGATGTGACACTTTCTTTTTTCGGCCCATCACAATTGAGTTGTCCATCCGGCTGATTACGGTCCATGCATCGCCAGATTGGGCTAGCTGTTGGTGAACGAACAGGTCCAATATCTCTGATTCGGATAACGGCATGATTTGCCTCCACATTGAATTGCCATGATGACAGTCCGTCGTACAGATGGACACATCCAGCGATTCGACACCCATTTTGCTTCGTGTGAGCTATTTCATTCCAAACGGAGGGTACTGATCGGTCCAGCCATTTAACCAAGCGGTGACTCTTAGGCTCCACCGTTGCACACCTACACCAAAGTCAAATAATCCCCTTGGGTACTTTCCTGTGAACAGAATCACCCATTGAGCGATGTAGTTGGTGACGAACACAGCAATCCACAAAGCATAAAGAATGATCCCGTGCGGAATGATCAGCAGTAACTTGAACCAGAAGAATATTGCTAGCAATGCCAGCAGTCTTGAACTGCTCTCTGGGTATCGAACGTCGAAAGAAACAGCTTGTTGATCGTCCACAGTTGCCCTCCTGTCAATAAGCCACAGATATCTTCTGTCTGTCGCAACTATCAAGTGATATAGAGACGATATCCGTAAACATGACGGAGTTTACCATGGGGATGGGATAGCAACGATTGAGGCAATAGCACCGCCGAACCTTCGGTGAACGAACCGTCGGTAACCACGCCACCGCTGACCACCTCGGGCGACGACGGCCCGGAAGTCTCCGAACTGGAAATACAGGCCGTTAGTCCAAACGCCGCAACCACAATCAGCAATTTCAGATACGTCAAAGTCCACTCCGCTCAAATAGAGATAGATCGCTACACGCACTATAGACGCCGAAAGTCCTGAAGAAGTTCCCGAGCGGGGCCAACTACTCGAACAGAACTGACGCCTGTCCGAGGTGTTCAACGTCGATCTCTACGCTGTCACCCTTGTTCACCCAGACGGTCTGGACAAGGCTGCCAAGTAGCACGAACTCGCCAGCACGCAGTCGACTGCGTCGACCATTCAGCGAGTTCGCGATCCACGCAAGCGCTTCGAGGGGGTGTCCCAGAATATCGCCACCCAGGCCACTTCCGACGCTTATCCCATTGATCGCCATGCCGCCGCTGATCGCGCCAAGGTCCAGCGATTGCCAATCAGAGTTGGGTCTGCCCAGCACCGCGCCTGCTCCGAAGAAATCATCAGCGATTAGGGTCGCAGTACTCACGCCCGGATAGTCCAGCCAACGGTCGTCAACAATCTCAATCGCGCACATCACAGATTCAACAGCGCCAGCAACCGACTCGCGGGTGTGCGGCTCAGCGCGCTTTGGAAGATCTCGAGACAGCCGCACCGCAAGCTCGCACTCCACGCCTACATGCAGATAGCTGGAGAAATCGACTGTCCCAGCCAGGTCGATCACAGTTGGCTCAAACACCGCTCCGGCGCACGGGTTCGGGATGCCCAGGAACTCCTGCATCACCGGCGTAGTGCAGCCAATCTTGTGGCCCACAGCCTCGCCATGCCCAGCCTGGCTCAGTGTGCGATGCAACCGCCGCTGCACCTGATACGCGTCCGTCTCATCCTCTGGCCGAATCGATTCAGCAAGCTCATCCAGTCGTCTATGTGAAGTGCGGGCGCGACTGAGATAGGTTGCCGCCATCTTTACAGAATCTGAATCCATTGCCAGCGATGCTATGCGTTACCCCACCCACAAACAATGAGGACGCCGTGGAGAGCGTAGGCTAATCGCATTTCAAGTCGGTGCCGATGCTCGCAATTTGAGTGGAGATTGAATGCAACAGGACCACGTAAAGCACATCGATATATTTCGTGATCCTGGCCGCTATGCGGGATGGCCGGCGAACTATGGAATGTGGTCATGGGGCGATGAAATAGTCCTGGCGTTCACAGCTGGGTATCCCGATCCGACCGGGGGATTCCATGCTCGTGACCGCAGTCGACCCCTCGTCACGATGCAAGCACGCAGTGCCGATGCCGGAGTGACCTGGGACGTCCAGGAAGCAAACGTCCCATACGGTGCGGGACTTTCAGCCTACGAGCACATGAACCAGGATGTGATCGACCAATTACCTCCGCTCGAATTCAAATCGCCTGATGGGGTCGACTTCACGAAGCCCGATTCCGCAATCATGTGCGGTAGGACCGGACTCCGAGCCGGTGCGAAGTCATGGTTCTACTGGTCGCCTGATCGGTGTGAATCATGGGACGGGCCGTTTGAGTTTCCGATGTTTGGCCAAAAAGGTATCGCAGCCCGAACCGATGTGATTGTTGAAGGCCCGCGTTCGGCGATCTTCCTGTTGAGTTCGACTATTCCGTCAGGTGAAGAAGGCCGCGTTCTGGCAGCGAGAACTGATGACGCCGGCTCCACATTCGAGTTCCTGTCGTGGCTGAACGAGACACCCGTTGAGTCGGACATCATGCCGACGTCTTTGCAAACCAGCGACGGCTCGATTCTTTCCATTATCCGTTCACACGGTGCCGGACAAAACGACTGCTGGCTCCAGCAGTACCGCTCAACCGACGACGGCGTCACGTGGACAGACGAAGGCGCGGTTGTTGCCAGCACCGGCGACGGCGGCAATCCCGCAGCGCTAACGGCACTCCCCGATGGGCGCCTCTGCGTCGTCTACGGTGTACGAGATGACCCACGCCGAATCTGCGCCAAGTTGAGCGATGATGAAGGCACCTCATGGAGCAAAGAAATCGTCCTCCGAAACGACGGCGGTAGCCACGACCTCGGCTACCCGCGCTGCGTGGCCCTGCCCAACGGCAAGCTAGTAATCGCCTATTACTGGAACGACTCCCCAGAAGGCGAGCGGTACATAGGCGGCACGATTTGGGAGCCTGTGTAACAAAAAAAGCGCGGCGGAGAGGCCGGGCCTTTTCTTTTGTGGGATCAGAGCGTCATATGCTTGCGCCATATGGAGCGTTGGGCAATGAACACCCATGGGGCATCCACAAATTGCGACCACTTCACTGATGCGTATACAGGGTGACAGTTGTCCGATCACTACGTTCCGTTGCTACGTTTGAAAAAGATTGCGCCCACCAGCAAAAACACCCGCTGTGATGTGTGTTGGATGCATACTTGTATGCGCGAGCAGCGTCGCCCCGTGACCGATCGATGACCGCTTGATGCCAGGCAGCACGGGCGCACCTCATGCCACATTGCATCCAAGCTGCTTCATTTGATGTCCATGATGGTCGGTCTGGTAACTTAGAGATTGCCGCACAATTGCCGGGGTGGCGGAATGGTAGACGCGGCGGACTTAAAATCCGCTTCTGTATAACAGAGTGCAGGTTCGATCCCTGCTCCCGGCACCAGGCATTCTGAGATTGAAATCCGGAGCGATGGCGACACGAGCGGGCTAGTTGGGGGCACTTGGGCTGAACGTTCGGTAGCCCCTTCCAGTCCACGCAGGGCTTTCAGCTGTCGTGGCTCCCAAAGTCACAATCCGACATCGCCGGGCGGTCTCTTTTTTGACGATTACATGGCTTTTGCAACCACTTCACCTATGAGCCGCTAAAGATTCCCGTTCCGGCCGCTGCAAATCCAGCGCACCACTGAGTTGACCAATAGTCGTTGAGCAACTAGCCACTCTGCTCAGTAAAACTAGTCATTTGAGGACAACCATGAGCAAGTACATCGCGATCTAACACGCCACAGCCACGGCTATGGAAGCCACGCAGAACATGTCGCCAGAGCAGATGCAGGAAGGCATGTGCGCGTGGATGAAATGGGCGGAAGCCTGCGGCGATGGACTCGTTGGTATGGGAAGCCCACTCATGGGCGGGCTGAAGATCCGCCCGACGGAAGTTCCCCCAGCGACAAGCGAGCTACCGGCTACTCAATCTTGGAGGCCGAGGACATGGCGGGCGCAGAAGCCCCTCCCACAGGGTCACCCGCGCCTCGGCTGGGCCGCAGGCTGCGAGATTGAAGTTCACGAGTCGATGCCGATGCCGATGTAGAAACGTTCAATTAGCGACACCGGGTGACGGCGGTCGAATCTATCCAGCAACAACTTCCGATCGCATTTTCATGGGATTTGCTCGGGTCGCGTAAAGCCGGCGTATTGACGCAATCGTCATGTTCGTTCTAGGGGCGCAACCGGCTCAAGATACTCCCGCCAGATCATTGCAGCCTCAAGCTATTCCAATTCCGGCGAATCGGGCAACAATTCCGGCGGGAACAGCCGCTGTTCGCTGAGCCCAATCATTGGGTCTACCAACTCGTCGCCGCGGATGTACTCAGTAATCACAAACGTAGAGGTGGGATCACGCTGGCCAACGGAACTGACGTGGGGTTGGGTCCGCGGTTGTGGGAGCCACGGAAGTTGCAGGCGACGCGCCATTCGCGCCACTCCCACGCGCCGCTGCCAGCATGAGTAGTACTCCAACGGACACCGAACACATGACCCTCACGGCAAATACGTCTCGCACTTCGGGTCTTTGAAGATAGTGGCGAGTCCGTGAAGCAGGCCAGCAGCGGTTTCGTTCAGTGCTGTGGCAAAGTGGGTTTTTCCTTTGACTCGCAACAGTGGGAAGCCATCTCCACTACCCCTTCCAGCGCCAATTCCCTCCAGGTCGTTCAAAAAAGTCGACTTCACTGATGGGGCGTTACGAAGACTCGCTGGAGATTGAATCACTTCCCACGTGAATGGCTCGCCGGTCAACTGAGTGTTCTCAGATCGAACCTGTATGTACATGCCGAATCCGCTTTCACAAACCAGGCCTTCTATTTCACCACCCCGTAACTCGTAGTGCGTTCCGTTGAGATACTCCGTCCACAGCCGCTCCACCTCCGCCTTCCCTGCGAACGGCTGTCCTTCATCGACTTCTGGCGGAAAATCTGGGATTGACCAACTCAGAAGCTCCAATTGTCCGGCACTGAGTTGTGATATCGTCACGCCGAAGTGAGAGTCAGACGGTACAAACTCCGGCCCCGCGGTCGCAGTAGGCGCAATCGTGGGAATGGCAATCACCGCAACTGCCGCCGCCGCCAGCTCAGCCAGGGCAGCTCTGCCGGCATCATCAGCGCTCTCAAGCGCCTCAAATCCTTCTGTTGATTTGATTGGGTCTCTGTCGATGTTTACGGATACAACAAACGCCGATGCGATGACAGACTTCGCATTCTCAATGACCCTCGCCAAAATATCCCTGTCTTCTCGGGAATCCGATGCCGAAGACGCCGACTCAAGCTCAGAGATCAAGTTCTGCATCTCTTCACCCATGGAGAGAACGCTCTCCTTTATTTCGCTCGCCTCAGCGAGGCGATTCTGCTGCGCCAGGTCAATGAGATTACGAACGCTGGATAGGGTGACTTCAAGATGCTCATCCATGTCAGCGGCGATGACTTCCAGCGTCCTCAATGCAATGGCACTTGGAGTGGCCGACACCGCTGAGACGGTCGCCAACGCCGTGGGGGACGGTTGGACTGACGGAGATTGGGAAGCGACGTTACTTCTTACCGTCGCACGCGACGGTAAGAAGTAACGCGATAGTAATAATGGAACTGAGGATTCGTCTACGGAACATCAGCATCTACCAGTCATCTAGGCGGACACTCTCGCGAAGTGCCCACTGAATCCCCAAAATCGAGTGTAGTTAATTAGATTGCGTGCGAAGACGCAAACAGCGCAGTTCAATCTGGCGATACGCTCGGAAGTTGAATGGCATCGCGTGCACTGCGGCTTCACCACCAGCCCCACACCAGTAGTATCGAGGTCACCCATGCCGCTCGACCCCAAAGTTCAACAGTTCGTTGCCGATAACCCGCAGGGCGTGCTCACCACGTACCGACGCAACGGCAAAGCGCAGATGAGCATCATCACCGTACGGCCCCACCGCGGAGCAATCGGCATTTCGATTACCGAGGATCGAATCAAGTTCAAGAACCTTCTGCGCAACGGCGAATGCTCGCTGTTGGTCTCCGCCGCCGACTGGTGGTCAGGATTTCTCGTCTTCGATGGCGCTGCAGAACTGATCTATTCGGGCAACACCGAGGCGGAACAGTTGCGACTAGCGCGCCGCGAAATCTACAGCGCCATGACCCGCAAACGTACCGATGACTGGGACGAGTACGACCGCCTGGTTGACGATGATAAGCGCGTCGCCATGATCCTCAACCCCACCCACATCTACGGCACCGTCTTCCGCCCCGACTGGCCACCAGCAAACGCTCCGATTTAGGGCGTCTTTGGCTGTTCCGTAGTGCGGGCTCCCAGCCCGCGGTTTTCTGGTGGGCAGGGATGCCCACGCGACGGAACGTTGTCGGTAGTGCGGGTTATTAGCCCGCACTACGTCGGAGACCGTTTCTTCCAGACAACAAATGTTAGACTAGTCTAGTCAGACTAGAACTTACCTCATCCGGTACAAGAACTGAATCATGAAAACTGTCGGCTCATATGAAGCCAAAACACACCTCTCAAAATTCCTTGAAGAAGTTGAAAACGGAGAAGAGCTGGTGATCACCCGCCACGGAAAAGCGGTCGCCAGACTCATTCCATTCACTCAGCGGGTAGATGACGCTCGATTGAATTCAGCTGTCGCAACCATGAAGGAGTTCCGGAAGGGTCGTCATCTCAACGGGCTCTCCATCAAAGAGTTGATTGAAGAAGGCCGCGAGTGAGTGGCCTGGTTCTCGACGCATCGAGTGCGCTCTCCTGGTGCTTCGAGGACGAAGACGAATCTTTCGCCGATGATCTGGTAGACATCGTCGCAGCGACTGGCGCTGTGGTGTCAAACATCTGGCCTCTGGAGATTACGAACGCGCTTGTGGTTGCGGAGCGTCGCGAGCGAATCACTGTCCCAGAGAGCGCATCATTCTTG
>CAUZJA010000087.1:0-10726 GCA_963579925.1 Dehalococcoidia bacterium
CACCCCGCTTGAGGAGTCGGTCAGAGAGGCCGCAAACCTTGATTCGCCAATCATGTTCACCGATGCTGCCGATGCACCATCATCCGGCTCACCCGGCGACAGCAACGCCATCATCGAAGAGATCGTCCGGCAGGGCCAGGCGTACACCGTACTCGCACCAATCGTGGATGCTCCGACTGCTGAAAAAGCACACCGACGCGGCACCGGCGCCACTTTCATAGCCACAGTTGGCGGCGATCAGGATCCTTGCTACAGGCCGCTGGAGCTTGAACTCACGGTCCAGAGCATCTACGAGGGCGATGGCTTCCCACTGGAAACATGGGGCGGCCACGAAGACCCCGGCAACACCGCGGTGCTCACGTCCGGGAATCTGACGCTGGTCGTGATTTCGAATCCGATCAACCTGGTCGACCGCGCACTCTTCTTCGCCAACGGGCTGGACCCGAAGGACTTCCACGCTACCGTGGTGAAGTCGCCACACTGCGAGCCGCAGTTTTTCCAGGACTACGTCACCCGCAACTTCAACGTAGACGCACCCGGCTCAACCAGCGCAAACCTGCCCAGCCTGGGCCACACCAACGTCAAGCGCCCAATCTACCCGCTGGACGAAGGCGTGGAGTACACCGGCGAAGTGGAGATCTTCACGCGGGACTAGCGTTCTGGTAAACGGATACGCGTCGGCGAGCGACTAGTCCACTTTTCTCCAGAACGGCTCACGCTGCTTCACGGTATCCAGCACACCTTCCCGCCATGCCGGCAGATCCCAGCCCAGCGGTTGCAAGGCACCGGTACGCCAGCCTATTCGTTCGTGGACGTCGCTATCGGAGTAGTACGCCAGATACGCCACCTCCAAGAACAACTCAAACTGCGCCGGACTTGGCGTCTCCAGCTTTCTGAGCGCCTCCGTTTGGTCATCTGGCGACGACTCTGAAAAAGCATCCCCAAGTCCTTCCAACACCGCCGCTAAAGCACCCCCGAAGCGTGCATGACCGTCCGCCATACGCTGGCATTCGGCAAGTATCGCGGGCGTGCCTGCGCCTGGCATCGTGTCTGACGGTGGAATGATGATATTCAACACCGCACCAAGCAGTTTCTGTTCACTTTCTGTTCGCTGAGATGTCATTACCTCAAGTCTCCGCGCTCGTGAGCAATGTAGTCGGCAACCCGGAGCGCCACCGCCTGTATCGTGGGGGTTGGATTGACTGCGCCGCCGGTGACGAACACTGAGCCATCGACGATGAACAGGTTGTCGGCATCATGCGCCTGCCCGTACTGATTCACGACTGAAGTGGCAGAGTCCTCACCCATGCGTGCCGTGCCCATCAGGTGCCAGCCCGTGTTCTCAGAGAGAGCATTCTCCACCACTCTGCTTGCACCCGCCGTCTCCATGACTTTCCTTGCCGATTGCACCCCGTGTGCAAGCAGCTTCCTGGAGTTGTCGCTGAGACGATAATCCACTTTAGGACCGGGGATTCCGAAACGATCTACTCGAGTCGTATCCAGCATCACCTGGTTGTACTCCTCCGGCAGGTCATCGCCAATCACACCAAGCCCAAGGTTCTTGCCGAACCGCGCTGCAAACTCATCGTGATGGCCCGATCCCCACGGCACGTTGCCAATCGCAGTTGGCGCAGGACCGAGGCCGCGCCCCATCTGGAACGTATAGCCACGCTTGAAGCCACGTGATTCGTCCGTTTCGTAGAACTCTTGCGACATGATGATGCAAGCCAGCGGCCCTTTGTACGTCGGCCCATCTAGGTTCTCGAACAGGCCCGAAGCACCGGCATAGACGTGGAACATCAGGTTCTTGCCCACCTTCCCCGAGCTGTTCGCCAGCCCATCAGGATGCGAATCCGATGCCGAGTGCAGCAACATCCGCGGCGTACCGATACCGTTGCAGCCAACCACTACGGCTTTGGCGCTCAGGAATCCCGGCTCACCTTCGGGGTCGAAGTACTCGACGCCAGTCGCGCGTCCATCCGGTCCCGTAGTGATCTTGAACACCGTTGTGTTATCCCAAATCTCCGCACCGGCCTCGATTGCATCCGGCAAGTACGTGATGTCAGCGCTCGCCTTCGCACCACGGCTACACCCAATGCCAAGCGGCCCACAGAAGTTGCACGCCTTCCGCCCTTTGTACTCCGTGGAGTTCACATGCACATCAGACGGCCACCAGTGCCAGCCAAGTTCATCGAACGCCCGTCCGATGTGTTCGCCATCCTGCCCAATCGGCAATGGTGGCATTTGACGCGGCGACCGCGGCGGGTTCGCAGGATCACCGGAAATCCCTGAGCAACCCATCATCTCGTCGTTAAGATCGTAATAGCTCTCAAGGTCCCAGTAGCTGATCGGCCAGTCTTCAGCCACGCCATCAAGCGACTTCACCCGGAAGTCCGAGGGGTGGAAGCGCGGCACATGCCCCGTCCAGTGAATGGTGCTGCCGCCAACGGCGTTGTACATCTGGAGCTTGATAGCCGAGTCATCGTCGTTGACCGGGTAGTCGGCGGGAAGTTGGCGCACGTTCGGGTGGTAGGCCCACTTCGTACGCATCTGGTACTGCCAATCGTCCTGCGCCACCGCAAAAGTGCTGGGATCGACCCACGGCCCCTGCTCGATGCAGATAACCCGGAATCCCGCCCGCGCCAAGCTCCACGTAACCGCCGCACCCGACGCACCAGACCCAATCACAATCACGTCCGTCTCAGACTGTCTCTTCGTCATCAGCTCCCTCTGCCGTCGATGATGTCCGCATCAAAGCGTTGGTCATAACTCGACGGCAGCGTATCCCCGCAACTGGCCGCAATCAACGGGAGTCAGTGGAATGTCGGTCGCAAGTGAGTGAGATAATCCAACGCTCTGCCCAGCAATCCCCAAAAGAGCACACCACATTGACCAATCCCCGTGAGTTCAACATTGCAGTCCTGCCCGGCGACGGCATCGGCATCGAAGTGACGGAGGCTGCGTTGGCTGTGCTTGCGGCGGCGCAGAAGAAGCACGGCGGCTTCAAGCTATCGAATACCGAGATGCCTGCGGGTGCCGGACTCTATCGGGACACTGGCGTGGCGCTGCCTGAGGAGACGCTGCTGGGTGCGGGTGCTGCTGACGCCATCTACCTTGGCGCAATGGGTCTGCCAAACATTCGATATGACGATGGCACTGAAATTGCACCTCAACTGGACTTGAGGTTTAATTTTGGCCTGTATGCGGGAGTCCGTCCTGTTCGGGCGTATCCAAACGGGCCAAGCGCGCTTTCTGACCCACGTGCAGGCGACATCGACTTCGTTCTGATTCGCGAAAGCACAGAAGGCCTCTTCGCATCTCGCGGCAAAGGCACAGTGGAAGATGACCGAGAAGCTCGTGAGACGATGGTCATCACTCGCCCGGTCTCAGAAGAGCTGTTCGACTTCTCGTTCGCTCTGGCTCGCCGCCGCAAGGCGATCGGACGCGCCGGTCACGTCACGCTGGTCGACAAAGCCAACGTGTTCACGGCGTTCGCATTCTTCCGCAAGATCTTCGACGAACGCGCCGCCAACTTCGCAGACATCACGTCAGACCACCACTACGTCGATGCAATGGCGCTGGACATGATTCGTAGGCCGTGGGACTTCGATGTGATGGTGACGGAGAACATGTTCGGCGACATTCTCTCCGACCTCGCAGCGGGACTCGTCGGCGGCATGGGTTTCGCACCCTCCGCTGATATCGGTTCGGACAACGCCGTGTTCCAGCCAGCCCACGGCACCGCCCCCGACATCATGGGCACCGGTACGGCGAACCCTATCGCCGCAATTCTCTCGGCCTCAATGATGCTTGAGTGGCTTGGCGACCGAGACGATGCCCAGGCCTGTAAAGACGCCGCCGTCTCGATTGACGAGGCAGTATCGCTCGCCATATCCGAGCGAGGCATCCGCACCGCGGACGTGGGTGGCACGCACAAGACCGATCAGGTAGTCGAAGCGGTGATTGATTTGCTGTGAACACAGGACAGACGTAGGGGTGCCCCTTGTCGGTACCCGGCTGCTCGGGTTGCGGCGATCGCGGAACCGGGCAACCACAAGGGATTGCCCCTACGACAGATGGTGACGATCGCGTCGCACCACTTGAACCCCGCCCCATCTCCAGTTACTCTGCCGCAACCGTTTGTCATAGCGGCCGAATCGCACATTCGCAGCCCAACCTATTCGGTGGAAAAACATTCCCATGAAACGCCAGAGAGTTATGTACTTGAACGCGGCCTCAAGGAGCCTCAGAGCTCCCGTTGTGGGGTTCGCAATCCATGAGCCCGTGCCGTCCGATGCGCCGCAGATTGAGGCCGGTGTGGAGATGCCGTATGAGACGGTGCATAACGCGATTCTCGATGGCTGGAAGGTGATCCACTTCCCAGCCCAGCGTGCTGAGGGGCACCCCGAAAAGGTTGGTGTGTTTGGCTACGAATTCGTCCTGGACCAGATCGTAGACGTCGATGAGTAAGACCAACACACCGAATTTGCTGAGCGACGATCAAATCGCGTCGTTCATCATCAACGGCTACATCATCATCGAGCCTGACCACGCACGCAACTACAACGAGAACATTTTCAGTAGCCTCAGGGAGATGCCCGAGAATCCCGGTGAGCACATTCAAGAGGCCCTCCCCGCAATCAATGACTTGCTGGAGCACCGCACAGTAGTCGGTGCGCTCGCTAGTTTGCTCGGTTCTGGCTACACCCGCGACAAGGGCGGACACATCCACATGAACCCGCCGCACACCCGTGCGCAGCCCTGGCATCAGGACGAGCGTTTCGGCCGGGGCCATCAGGACCGCGACGGCGATCACATCAAGCAGGCGATGCTGATGTACTACCCGAAAGACGTCACCGAAGACATGGGGCCAACTGTGATTCTTCCCGGAAGTCATCGGCGAGTTGCCAGCCCGGAGTCGATGGTCACGCTGGTGAACCTGAAGGACCAGGTCTTTACGACCGTGAACGCCGGTGCAGTGGTTTTGACGCACCCTGACATCTGGCACGCCGGAACGGGCAACCGTAGCGATCGCGTTCGCTACATGGTCAAGATGCATTTCAGTCGGAACCAGCAGAACAGCGAACCATCGTGGAGCCACGACCCCGCCAATCTCGCAGAGATCCGGCTCCGCCTCGATAGCGAGCACCCGTCAACGCTCTCACGCAACGAGTACGAGGCGGATCACGCCACACGCGTCAGAACCTGGAACAATATCGCGGGCACCGCTGCCATGCCGTTGCAGTCAGGATCACACCTTGGCGGGCCGTGGCCGGTCTCAGGCGGAGCGACAACCGCATCACGCCAACGGCGGGACGTCTAGCGCATGTGGCCTCCGCCGTTTACGTCGAGGGTTACGCCGTTGATGTAGCTGGAGCGCTCTGAGGCCAGGAAGATGACGGCCTCTGCCTGCTCACGCGTTTCTGAGGCCCGCCCGAGAGGGATGAACCACGGCTGCGGTTCTGGCATCTCGAGTCCCTCTTCCTTCGCCTCGTCGATAGCAGCGTTGAACGCATCTCTACGAATCATCATTCGAGGATTCGCCACCGCTCCTGGTGAGACTGCATTCGCACGAATCCCAAACGGCCCGAGCTCTCTGGAGAGATGGCGAATCATGCCGCTCACCCCGGCCTTAGACGCCGCATACGCGGCGTATGCAAACGCACCCGTAGGCGAGCCTGTCATGGCCCCGGTCGATGAGAAGGATACGATGGTCCCTTCACCTCGCTGTTTCATGTGTGGCAGCACCGCTCGGATGCACAGGAACACGGTCTTGAGGTTGAACTCCATCGTCCCGTCCCAGTCCGCCTCGCTAACCTGCTCCGTCCAGAGCTGGGTCATGCCCTCTGACTTGTAGATGTAATCGCCGGTCTCCTCATTGCGTTCGAGATACGTCGCGGTGGTACCGCTACCACCTGCGACGGTTGCCAGCGAGTCGATGCGACCGAGCTTTTCCAGAACGTTGGCCACGCCAGCTTCAACCTGCCCGGCGTCCAGCAGATCGACCACCTCCCAGTGCGCCCGACCACCTGCGGCTTCGACTTCGGCGGCGGCCTCCCGTAGGCGCGGCTCATCGATGTCAAATATCGCTACGTCAGCGCCTTCTGCTGCTGCCACTGAGACCACAGCGCGGCCAATGCCGTTGGCTCCGCCGGTGATGAGGATGACCTTGCCTCGCAGTGAGTTGCTCTCTCGTTTGGTGCTCATACGGCTCTCGTCCACTCCAGTTTTGAACTCAGACGCTTACTTTGCGTCCTCTTTCAATAGCCACTTCAAGATGACTGACGGTTTGATTGGCATCTCAAGGAATCGATGCCCTGTTGCATCTGCGATGGCGTTGGAAACGGCGCCAATTGGGGGCACTATTGGCACTTCAGCGGCGCCACGCACCCCAAATGGGTGCAGCGGGTTGGGCACCTCCACAAGAATGGTCTCGATCATGGGAAGGTCCATCGAAATGGGCATCTTGTAATCGAGGAAACTTGGATTCTCCATGCGGCCATCAGCGTCGTACACGTACTCCTCGTTCAGACACCACCCGATGCCCTGTGCGACGCCGCCTTCGACCTGTCCCTCGGCATAGGCAGCGTGGGCGGCCTGACCAACGTCTTGCAACGCCGTATAGCGAGTCACATTTGTCTTTCCGGTCTCACGATCGATCTCGATATCGCAGATATGAACGCCATACCCGTTGGTGTCGCCCTGATGATCAATCGAGCCGGTGGCGTTCACCGGGCCACCAGTCTCATCCATGCGACCGGCCAATTCTGTGAATGAGATCAAACTCGCCGGACTGTCAGTGGCCGTGAACACTCCATCCTCAAACCCAACCGCGTCGGCGTCGCATTCCAGCACTATGGCGGCCCGTTCTTTTAGCTGCTCCACCATCTCATTTGCGGCCAGGAACACGGCAACGCCCATCACATTGGTGACCCGGGATCCCGCTGTGGTGTCGGTAAAACCTATTCCGTCAGTATCGGGAATGACGGGAATGACTGCGTGCGCGTCGATGCCAAGAACTTCTGCCACCTGCATCGACACCGATGCCCTGGTGCCTCCAATGTCTTGTGATCCTTCGGTCAGCGACACGGTGCCATCTTTGTTGAGCGATAGAGCTGCGGACGCCATTCCACCGCCATGTGGGGCGTAGCCAACTCCGATCCCTCGGCCGCGCATCCAGCGGTCATCAGACTCGGGCTTCGGGCTTGTCCAGTGATCAGTAGATCGCGCTGCCTCCAGCGTTTCTACGAATCCAACTTTGCCGAATCTGCCCCCGTGTACGCGCTGTGTGCCCTCACGGGAAGAGTTTTTTATCCGGAAGTCGATCTTGTCCCAGTTCATCCGATCACAGATATCATCGATCGCCTGCTCGATAGCGAACGCTGCCTGGGGCAGCCCCGGCGCTCTGTAAGCGTTGGTCTTCGGCCTGTTGACCAGTATGTCGTAGCCATCGGCGCGAGCATTTGGAATGTCATACGGGGCAAATGTCGCTGGAATTGCCCAGATAATCGCTGAGCCAGGATATGCACCTGCCTCAAGATTCATCTCCATGTGGGCCGAGATGAGCTTCCCATCGTTCGTGACACCGATTTTTGCGCTGACTTCACTGCCCGACGCAGGACCGGTTCCCTCGAAAACCTCCGGCCGGTCCATCACCATCTTCACTGGCCGATGTACGGCTCGCGAGAGGAGAGCAGCGACGGTTGGCAGATACGCCAACGTCTTTCCACCGAATCCGCCACCAATCTCTACTGCGTTTACCTTTATCCGAGACTCAGGAATAGCCAATGTCTCGGCGACCTGTGTGCGGATCGAGAACATACCCTGGGTGCTGGACGAGATGGTCAGCCGCCCGTCCTCATCCCAGAACACTGTGCCGTTATGGGGTTCCACATACCCCTGATGGACCATCTGCGAGGAGGTCGCTAGTTCCACGACTAGATCGCACTTCGCGAATCCAGCATCAACATCGCCAATTCCTTCGGCGATGTGGCTAGCGATGTTCGAGCCGACCACGGTCTCCCCGAAGTGATCACATTCCAGAGTCGGGTGCAACAGTGGTGCATCAGGCTTCATGGCCTCGGCAATGTTCATCACCGGCGGCAATACCTTGTACTCGACCTGAATCTGCTTCGTCGCCTCAATTGCGATGTTCCGAGACGTTGCAGCAACCGCGGCAACCGGGTGCCCTTTGAACAGCACCTTGTCGTCAGCCATGATGTGGGTAGTGCCACGGCGCAGCCCTTCCGCCTCGTGGCGCGGGAAGTCGGCGTACGTAATCACGCCGAGCACACCGGGCAACTCAAGTGCCGCCCGGTAGTCGATAGAAACGATCTCAGCGTGTGCGTGCGGACTGCGGAGCAACTCACCCCACACCAGGTCTGGAACCTTTACGTCGGCGCCGTAAACGGCACGCCCGGTAACTTTGTCGATACCGTCATGCCTGATTGGGCGGGTACCAAGGACTTTGTAACGGGTACTTTTTGTGGATGTTGTTGATGTCATGGGGGCGGCGCTAAACCGTCCGCTCCTCAAGCCAGTCCAGATCAAACGTCGTGCCAAATCCGGGGCGGTCCGACGGTGTGAGGTAGCCGTTCTTGATCGTTGGGGTCCCAGGTAGCACGACCATCTCTTCCAGCGGCACTCCGGGGGGAGCAACACCCTCTGAGCGCTCGGCCCACGAGATAGCGGGCATGGCGTAGGCGAGGTGCTGGCCGTACGGGTAATTGGTGCTGGCGTGCGGGATGACGCTGATGCCGTGGGCCTCCGCAAGATGACAGATCTTGATGCCGGCGGTGAGGCCGCCAACCCACTGCAAGTCTGGCTGAAATATGTCGACCAGCCCGTGGCTTGCGGCCAGTGCGAAAGGGTGCATGCTGTACCAGTGCTCGCCAGTAGCCAGCGTCTGGTACGGAATCCGCTGCCGCACCTTGAAGTAGCTGTCCATGTCGTCCGGCAACATGTAATCCTCCAGCCACTTGATGCGATACGGCCTCAGCGCCTCTGCGATTCGCACCACGTACTCCGTGTTCATGGACATCCATGCGTCCACCGCGATCTCGACGTCCGGGCCAACCTGTTCACGAGTCTTCGCGACCAACTCTTCAGTACGATTTAGCCCCGGAAGGCCAGCGTCTGGCCCCTCGCGTAGGAACAGTTTTACGGCCTTGAAGCCAAGCTCAAGGAACCAGTCGATGCTGTTCTCCGTGCCGTATGAGATATCAGTGTTACTGGCGTAGCAGAAGATCTCTTTCTTCTGCGGTCCGCCAATCAGCTCGTACACCGGCCGATTCAGAATCTTGCCCTTCAGGTCCCACAGCGCGTTATCGACCGCACTGATCGCGAAGCTAGGCAGACCCGCAGTGCCATACGGAGACGATGCCCTCTGCATCACGTCCCAGTGTCGCTCGGTGGCCATCACGTCTTCGCCCTCGATCAGCTTCGCAAAATGATCGTTGATCAGACTCACCGTTGGCCCACTGTGCAGCGTCAACCCAAAGCCCCACGTGCCATCGTCAGCAGTCACCACACACGCAGTGCGCTTCCAATCGTTGCCCCAGTCGCCACGCTTCATCTCCGGGTAGCGATGCATCGGACTGACGAACCCATCCGTCGCCTGCTTCGGCACCCTCGGCGTGGTCGTCATCTGCGGCGTCACATCAACCGCGACCGCTCGAACTGACTTGATTTTCATGCTGCTCCTGACAAAAACGAAAGGTGATCAGAAATCCGTTGACATCGTACATACTCCATCAGATAATTATTTCGTAGACTTTCGTAACTTAAAGATCGTCTGGGAAGAAGTGCATATGGCGAAGCCGATAAAGAGTATGCCAACGCTGAGCCCCAAGCAGGCTGAACAGTTGGCCAAGTATTTAAGAGAGACGAAACCCGATCCAAAAGCCAGGGAAGAGATGCTGGCACGGGCACGAGAAGCCACAAAAGGACTGAGAGTCATTAGAGAATCATCCGAGTAATTTTCTGCCCAGTCAGACTTCAAGGGTAGGCGTTTGCCTGCCCTTTTTTTGTGGTCAAATCATCCGTGAGGAATTTCGACTAACTTGGCAATCGATCCTTCCAAAATTGTGGTTCGCCTTCTCACGAGCGATACCGACGTAGCAGATTTTAAATGTGGCGATCAGGACTGGGAACGTGAGGTTGCTGCATTCCTGCAAGAAGACGCGCTACGAGAGCAGAGTGACGGCCTCAACAAAACTTGGGTGTTCTCTCATGCGAATGAGTGCATCGGGTACGTCAGCCTGCTTGCTTCGAGCTTACGTCCGCAAGCCGACTCCACGATTCCAGACGTTGGGTATCCAGAAGCTCCCTGCGTAATGATTGGGCAGCTGGGCGTACATGAAGGATTTCAAGGACAAGGTATGGGGGAAACCGTCTTGTACTGGGTTATCGAGCAAGCCACCGAGTCTAGCTTTGGTGTCCGATTCCTCACTCTTCATGTTGATCGCGGAAATGCACGAGCACAGGACTTTTACGAAAGCCATGATTTCCGCAGGATACGAGGATTGAGCGATAGCGCCCATCGCTTCATGCTGCTAGACCTACATTTGCCGGGACACGCACCCTACATCGATGGGATTACCTGAGTCCCTAAGCGGAAACAGCGAACGGCTGGATCTTCTCGAAGGTGCCGCCCACTATTGGTGCGGCATCGATGCCCAGCCAGTCTTCCAGCATGTCTGTGTAGAGGCCGCGGAAGTCGAAGTTG
>CAUZJA010000088.1:0-10407 GCA_963579925.1 Dehalococcoidia bacterium
GTGCTCTCCAGATCCAAGTCAAGCCAGGCCATTGCACCCGAATGCGGTTTGAGATTTGTCCGGTCATCCTCCGCCTCACTCCCAGTCCCCGTCTTGTCCGCTTTGACTGAACTCTTTCAGGTACCGGTGATCGAGGCGTACGGGATGACTGAGGCCACCCACCAAATGTGCAGCAACCCCCTCCCCCCAGCTGCCAGCAAGCCTGGGTCTGTCGGACTGCCTAGCGGAATCGATCTGTGTGTCCTGGGACCAGATGCAACCGCCCTGGAATCACACGAGCGTGGCGAGATCGCGATCCGAGGTCCGAATGTCATGGCTGGCTACGAAAACAACGATGACGCCAACCGCGATGCGTTTATTTCCGGATGGTTCCGAACGGGAGACGAAGGGTATGTCGATTCCGATGGTTACGTATTCCTAACTGGCCGACTAAAAGAACAGATCAACCGGGGAGGCGAAAAGATCTCTCCGTTGGAGGTCGACTCAGCACTCCTCACCCATTCTGAGGTCCAACAGGCCGTAACTTTTGCGATACCGCACGACAAACTCGGTGAAGAGGTTGGAGCCGCTGTTGTTCTTTCGTCCGAAGGTGCTGTCACCGCAACCGAACTTCGCGAATTCCTAGCCGAACATCTCGCAGCCTTCAAGGTGCCGAGGAAAATCCTGTTTCTCGAAGAACTCCCCAAGGGACCGACGGGAAAGCTCCAGAGAATCGGCCTGGCTTCTCGACTAGGACTTGAAACCTAGACACAACTGTCTTCAACCTCGGTGGCTCACCTGCTCGAAGGTCACCCGAGAATCTGTTTCACAAGCGCTTCAGGGCGAATCGGCACCCGAGTAACCGCTTCTGGATCCCCGATGGCTCGGGCAACGGCATTTGCGATCGCCGCATACGCTCCCGTGATTCCAGCCTCCCCACAACCCCGCAACCCCAACGGATTCAGCGAACTCGGGTGACCTGTTTCCAAGATCACCGTCATCTCAGGGGACTCCACCGCACTAGGAATGGTGTAATCGGCAAACGAGGTGACGATCGGCGAACCATGTTGGTCATAGAGGACCTCCTCTAGCAATGCGCCACCCACAGCTTGAACAGCACCGCCATATATCTGCCCTCTCACGTTCTCCTCATTGATGCAGGGGCCGATATCAAATCCCAAGACCAGACGTTCCACATTGACCTCTCCGGTTTCCGGGTCGATGCGAACCTGAGCTGCGTGCACACCAAAGTCCGCCGAAACTTTGTCAGATTCAAACCTGGCCTCAGCGAACAAGAAACCGCCTTCTTGGGCTGCGGCGACTTCGGCAAGAGTGAGAAGTTGTTTCCCCCTAGAGGAGAAAAATGTGCCGTCCGAATACTCCACGTCCTCGCCGCCGAGAGCACTGCCACCCTCGACGATCCGACGAGCACTAGCTATAAGTTCCAAGGCTGCCAGGTGCACAGCGTTGCCGCCCATAACGGTCGACCTGCTCGCAAATGTGCCCACCCCTTCACTGCTGAAATCACTGTCCATCAGGACGTAACGCACCCGCTGGCGGTCCACACCAAGCGAAGTCGCGACAATGGTCTCGAGCACCTCCTCCACGCCTTGGCCTACCGACGTGCATCCAGACCGAACTTCGACGCCGCCATCCTCGCCAACTTTGACCGAACCCCATTCCCAAGGACCGAGGCCCGACCTCTCAAGGAAGCATGCGAGGCCGATCCCAACTCGTTCACCCGCCAACCTTCGGGTCTCCAGAGCATTCCAATCCAAGGAGGAAACCACTTTGTCAAATAGCCCGCCCCAATAGCCCTCGTCGATTTCCACCACGGGACCTCCGACAAGTGGCTGTCGTCGAATCGGAAGATCCGAATCGCTTATGAGGTTCTTAGATCTCACCTCAGTCGAGTCTCGACCGATGGCATTCGCATAGATATCGATGAGGCGCTCACGAACGAAACAGGATTCCACGCGTCCTGGTCCTCGATACGTCCCGGTTGGTGTCCGATCGGTCAGAACAAGCTCGCAACGAGCATAAGTGTTTTGGATTGAGTAGGGACCGGCGATCATGGTGGCTGTCATCCTTGGTGCGACGACTCCACTTGTCCTCACATAAGCACCAAGATCAGAGCGGAAGTCGATTCGAATCGCCAAGATACGTCCGTCTTGGTCACCAGCGATAGCGGCACGGTGGGCCTGCTCTCGACCTTGGTTGGCAGCTAGGAAATGTTCCGATCTCTGCTCGATCCAGCGCACTGGACGACCCAATCGGAGACTTGACCACGGGACCAAAAAGTCTTCCGGGTAGAATTCGCCGCGCATACCAAACGATCCACCGACGGCTACTTCACGTATCCGAATCGTTTCTGCAGGGATACCTAACTGTCGCGCCAGCTCCGATCGATTCCACTGAGGGACTTTCGTCCATCCCCAGATCTCAAGTTGCCCGTTCCCCTTCTCAATATTAGCTACGAGTCCCCGCGGCTCAATTGGTGCCGGGCATTGACGGCCGACCGAGAACTCCCGCTCGATGACCACGGGAGCCTCGGCAAAGACCTTCCATGGATCACCTTCCAGTCCCTCGAACACGGCCAAGATCTCACCATTATCGAGTCGCCAGAATCCAGGTTCCGGCTCGATTTCGACCTCGACCGATTCTGCTGCGTCTACTGCCTGAACCAGGCTCTCTGCCAACACGACTGCGACCGGTTCGCCGACGTAGTGAACCTTTTGATCAGCCAAGACCGGCTGAACCCGGAAGGTCTCGGGATCGAGCCCGCCTGTGAGCCTGGGCTTTATAAATGGCACGGCCCCAAACTCACTCAGTAAATCAGTCGCAGAGAATACGCCCTTGACGCCATCCATTAGAGAGGCGACTGAAGTGTCGATACGGCGAATAACACCGCGTGCAATGGTCGACCTTACGACGACAAGTGACAACTCTTCAGAAAAGCGAACGTCGCCGACATACCGCGTCTCTCCAGTAACCCCGTTTCGGCTCAATGACGACATCGCAACCACTCAACCGTTGGCGAATGCGTCCTGGATTCGTATGCCATAAGAGAGATCAAGAGATCTTCCCGTTCTGACATCCGTAATGGACGCTTCGAACCGATCTGCATGGCGAATACCACCAACAACAGGAATGGTTCCGGTGAACAGCACGAATCGTTCAGGCTGAACCTGGAAAGGAATCATCTCAAGCAACTCCTCCGGAGAGAGATTCGCGCTAGCTGGCCCCTCTTGGTAGCGGTGATCCAGGCCACCGACCTCAATATCGCTGACAAGCGAAAGATCATCCCACATGCCTCCCACAGAGGACAACGGCCACAGCTCATGTCCGATGGGCTTTCTGCACAACTGCTTAGATAAACCAATATCGAGCCGTTCTGCACGTCGATCTGTGTGATCCGAACCGACGCCAACATACGCATCACGACCGTCCATGACCAGTACAACCTCAACTTCCCCTGAGGTCTCAGAATGAAGGACATCAATCTGATCACCGACAATCAACGCTTCGGGGCTGATATTAAAGAATGCTGGGACAGAGGACGGAGGCGCAATACCTTCTTCCGCCAACTCGGCTATGTGTGCGTCTACCGTGCTTCGATCACGCCCTGTGTAGCCCGCGATTACCAGGGCATCCGGAACGAACTCAAACGGCCGGTCGCCGACTAGAAACCTCATCGCTGTTCCGTGGGGAATCCGTACCGGAATTCAATCATCAACACGCCTTCCACCGAAGTCCAAGGTCCGTGCGGCATACCTGGTGGTCTACACGCATACATCCCGGCACGAAAGGTTTGCCCCAAGCGAACATCAGTGAGGTCTCCTGAAACAATATAAACCTCCTCCCAAAACTCATGGGTAAGGGTTCCGTTCGGGGAACTATCTACCCCGGGCGCAAACCTCATCAGGCGCGTGTACGCGCCGGACTGTTCATCATGTGAAATAATCTGTTCATCGATTCCCTCGACTGCCCCCCCGGCCGCTTGCCAAGGAACCGAAGGAATCTGAAATTCCAGTTCAGGCTTCATCTGGTTTAGACCTCGTATACTTTCGCCGGAATATGGTTAAGCGATCGAGCACCGTCATCAGTGATTAGAAACGTGTCGCCCATAAATACGCCTGCGGTAATGTCTTCACTGCAGGGATGGATTTCAACGCAGCAGGCCATATTGGGTTCCAAGATCACGTCTTTGTCTGGGCGATGCGAAGTGCCTACAAACGGGCCAGCGTCAAGCGGGTTGAAGACCCCGTGAACCAAGGGGGCCACGACCGTATAGCCCCTATCGACAATCACTTGACCTGCTTCCCGTATATCTTTCGCACAGCAGCCTGGCTTCAGGACAGAAGCAATAGCTTCGTAGGCCTCAAGACAGACATCAAGCATGTCTTGATATCTCGCGTTAGGTGGACCAAACGTAATTGGTTTACCAGTTTGCGCCTCGTATCCGTGTCCGTCTCGAGCGCCAAGCTCGAGGAGCAAAATATCACCTTGGCAAATCTCCCGGTTGATAGGTCGTGGTCTTTGAAACGCACTCTTTGGACTATCCATCGATTCGCTCGCAGCAAGAACCATGCAGGGGATTTCGCCGCCTTCGGAAGCGAAGGTGTTGTAGATGATTCGGAAGAGATCATGTTCTGTCATTCCAGGGCGCAACTCATCCATAATCGCCTGAACCGCTGCATCTCCGATGCGACCCGCCTCCTCCAGGCAAGCCACTTCCTCTTCCGAATGAACTAACCGCATTTTCCAGAACTCATCGGAATAACAAACAAACTCCGAATTAGGAAAGGATTCGTGCAGATCACTCCAGTGATCCGCATGGATAGAAAGATACGGAGCTGGTTTTATTATACCAATACGCGAATTAGTCAAACCCAATTCATTCAAACGATCGACCAAGATGGTCCGCGTATTTAGAGCGCCTCGGATGTCAGGAATGACCGAACGCGCTAGTCGATCAGGCAACCGAGCATTAAGTCCAAGAATCGCCAGCGTTGGTTCTCCTTCGCGTGGGAAGATACAGAAGGCATCCAATTCCATAGTTCCCATAAAGTTACTAACCCATCGGATGTTGGCCCAACCTCGTTCCCAGATAGCGCTATTTCCGGCAATAAGAATACAGTCGAGGTCGTTCGAGGTCATAAAGTCTCGTATCAGCTGGTGCCTACGCTCAAATTCTTTATCTGAGAACGTTGGCCAGTCATACTCATCCCGATCGATAGCATGAGGATAAATAATCGACCTAGGGCCAAGTTTGTTAGTGGAATTTGTAGTCATTTCATGCTCCTCCATTAATTGCAATAGCCACAGCGTCACGACGACCGTCTGCAACTGCATACCATTTTGATGACTCTTTATCGAATCCTGTAACCAAGCAACTACCAAACATATCCACATCATTAGCATTGCAGGTGTGGATGCTATGGCCTTTCAATTCTAGCGCAGTTGCCATCGCCGGATGAATACCATCCTCTAGATACAACGTATCCTTGGGATGCGGCAGACGAGGATTACCGCTCAACCAGCGAGGCTCATCAACGGCCTGTCTGACATCCATGCCTTCCATTATCATGCGGCAGATAACTTGAAAGTTGAACTGCACCTGGCCGCGGCCTCCAGGAGTGCAGCCCATAGCGCGTGGGATCCCGTCCTCAACGAGCAAATAGGAATGAAGGGTATGAATAGCCCTATCGCCGCCCCTTAGCCCATCAATACCGATGAGATTATTCGCCAGGCGATCATTCATAATAATACCGCTATCCGGCAGCAGCTGACGTGAACCGAATTCATTGAACAGGCTGTGGATGATGCTTACTACCATCCCGTGACCATCTGAAACCACCACACACGTAGTGTCGCTGCCGGATGGACTCCAGGTGGAACCCTCGACGCGTCTGCTATAGATATCGTCCGCCGCATCCTCAAGCCAATTCTCAGGGATACCAGTTTTCAGGGCCCCCAGCCCATCTGAGAACGCTGCATGCTTGCACCTAACCAAGAGATCAATGTCCTCAGGGTCATGCGATGACATTGAATTAGGTTGCAGTTTTTCGAAAAGCATCAATTCCATAAGAAGCACTAATCCCATGGAGACAGGTGGCTGAGTTGAGACTCTGGTATTGCCAAACTCTGCAACTAGCGGTTCAACGAACTGTACCTGGTGGCGATGAAAGTCCTCGAGGGACAACACCCCACCTTCTTTTTGAGAATCGCGAACAATAGACTCAGCGATTCTTCCTGCATAGAATGCGCCAACTCCATCTTCTGCTATGGCCTGCAGAGTCGCGCCTAATGACTTTTGTATAAACAATGAGCCTTCATTCGAGGGATTCCCATCGAACAGGTTCCTAAGCGCCGAGTCTGGTTCGATTTGTTTTCCAACTCGCTCAAGCATCCCAGTGAGTGAACCATAGAGCGGAAATCCTTCAACGGCACTTCGAATTGCTGGAGCAAGTACAGCCTTCATGCTCATGCTTCCAAACCGATTAAGCATCAAGTCCCAAGCAGACGGTGTCCCAGGCACGGAGGGAGATAATGCACCAAACCTTGGTGCAACCTGTCCCTCCAATACCTCCTCTATTCGCAGAGGGGCTCTACCACTGCCATTTAACGCCCATGTTCCTTGCTCTTCTGAATAAACGAGCGCAAAGAGGTCTCCACCCAGACCGCACGACCCAGGCTCCGCCACACACTGGATGGCAGACGCAGAGACTGCTGCATCGACAGCGTTGCCGCCCATACGAAGGCAGTCTGCCGCTGTACGTGCTGCCAGCGGTGAGCCCGCAGCAACCGCGGCATCTCCGACTTCAAGAAATGACTGCAATTACCTCAACCTCAATTAGCATTTCGGAGTTCTTCAGATGGGAAACAAAGACCGAAGACCGAGCAGGAAGTGGTTCCGGAAAGCTCTTAACCCACTCTTCGTTTAGTGGTTTGGTATCTGTACCCGACTTCAGATAGACCGTTGCCTTTACTACTTCAGCCATTGACGAGCCAGCCTCATTTAGAACTCCTTCTATATTCCGAAGGGCCCATTCGGTCTGCTCTCGTATACCGCCCATCTGGCCTGTCTCCCGATTTCTTCCTGCTTGTCCAGCAGTAAAAACAAGGTTTCCAATCCGAATCGCTTGATTGAACGGACCAGTGGGTGTCGGGGCGTCATCTGTCTCGATGGGGATCTTAGTCATAGACTATCGTCTCACTTTTATTTGTTCGCCAGCTTGAATCTGTTCCCAACGGTCACATGCGACTCGCTGAGACGCTCCTGGCACCTCTCTCAGTGTCTGGGTGTTCTTACTGCAGGATTCTTGTGCATACGCACACCGAGTCCGATAGGCACACCCAGATGGGGGGTTCAACAAACTCGGCAAGTCCCCGGCAGCCAGGCGCTGTGCATTCTGCAAACTGCTACGTGCGTTGCTGTCTGCCCTCGGAATTGAAGCTATGAGAGCCTGGGTATACGGATGCCGTGGAGTTTGGAACAATTCGTCCGTTGTCCCTTCCTCAACTATCCGGCCAAGATACATCACCGCCACTCGGTCGCTGATATGTCTAACGACAGCAAGATCATGTGCAATGAAGATAAGTGCAACGCCCAGATCGCGTTGGAGCTCGCCAAGTAGATTAATCACCTGAGCCTGTATTGAGACATCAAGAGCAGAGACCGGTTCGTCACAAATGACCAGTTCTGGATTCGTAATCAATGCACGCCCGATAGCGACACGTTGTTGCTGTCCACCGCTCATCTCAGCAGGGCGACGCAACATGAAGCGGGCATCAAGACCGATCCGTTCGAGCATCTCTTGGGCAAGTTTCTTTCTTCCGCTAGGTGTGCCCAGTTTGTGGACCCTCAACGGTTCAGTCAACAAGGCCCCGACCGTCATTCGCGGGTCAAGAGAACCTCTCGGGTCCTGAAACACGATCTGCATATGCTTACGCAAACTTCGCAATTCTCGGCCCTTAATGCCAGTCAGTTCGACGTCCTTCAACCGCACACTGCCGCTAGTGGGGCGAACGAGTTGCAAGACGGCCCTAGCCATGGTCGATTTACCACAGCCGCTCTCCCCCACAATGCCAAGTGTTTCTGCCGGCTCAAGCGAAATCGACACACGGTCCACTGCGCGAATCCTCCGCCCTTCGCTCGCCGGGAAATCGACTACGACATCTCGTGTATCTAGAAGGCTCACCGCGGCAATCTCCTCTGTTCAGCCATCCAACATGCCGATCCATGCGATGGGCCCAGAACTGTGAGTTCCGGCTGTTTCTCGTTGCAGAGGTCTACAACGTGAGGGCAGCGGGGCGCGAAACTACAGCCGGGTGGCATATTGAAGACGTCCGGAGGTTGGCCGCTGATTGGAACAAGTTGCTCTCCCCGGCGCTGCTCCAGACTAGGAACCAACTTCAAGAGCCCTTCCGTATATGGGTGATTAGCAGAGCGGAACAATTCTTCGGTATATGCATGCTCGACGATTCGTCCCCCATACATGACATTCACTCGGTCACAAGTAGCGGCGACAACTCCAAAATCATGACTGATCATGATCAGTGCCATACCCAATTCCCTTTGCAGGTCATTCAGTAGCAGAAGGATCTGAGCCTGCACCGTCACATCCAATGCAGTCGTAGGCTCGTCCGCGATCAGTATCCGAGGTTTACACGCCACAGCGATGGCGATCATGATTCGCTGACGCATCCCACCACTAAAACTGTGGGGAAGATCATTGAAACGATTCTTTGGATCCGGTATTCCCACCAACTCGAGAAGTTCGGTAGCTCTTCGAGTCGCCATATCTCTACTAACAGACTCATGTAACCGAATGCATTCAGCGACCTGTTGACCAACAGGCATCAGCGGATTCAACGAAGTAAGCGGATCTTGGAAGATCATCCCAATCTCTCGGCCACGAATCTTTCGCATCCGATTGCCGCGTAGCTTCAGCAAATCACGGCCGTCGTAGAGTACCTGCCCGCCGATTTGTGCATCCGTAAAGGGGCCAAAGAGTTGGAGAATGCTTAGAGCAGTAACACTTTTGCCACTACCTGATTCACCAACGAAACCGAGAGCCTCGCCTGCGCCTAAATCAAACGAAATTGAGTTGACCGCACGAACAACACCATCTCTGGTTCGGAACTCCGTACGCAGATCGCGTACTTCAAGAAGCGGAGAACTCATCCTGCAGCTCCTGAGAATCTTTCAAACTGACGGCCAAAAAGATTGAAGATCAGGACTGTCATGGCCAACAAGACCCCAGGAAGAATCGTCAGCCACCAAGCAACAGCAAGTAGCGGCCTTCCACCTGCAATAAGCAGTCCCCAGGTTACGTCTGGAGGCTGGACGCCAACACCCAAGAAACTCAATCCCGCCTCCGCCAACATCACATGCCCAACCTCGATCACGGCCAAGACCAGAATCCTTGGTGCGATATTTGGCAACATATGGGAACGAAGCAATTTCATAGGACTGCACCCAACAGCAATCGCGGCTTCGATAAATAGTGACTCCTTAAGGCGCATCGATTCTGCTCGCACGACTCTTGCGAAGATTGGCCAAAGAAGTGTGGGAAGGACTATAAGAAGAATGGTGACACTGGGGCCCAACAAGCTCAAAAGAAGAATAGCCACAAGAAACATAGGCATCGCTGTCTGCGCTTCCGAAAGTCGACTCAGAAACCGATCTAGCCAACCACCAAAGTAACCAGAAATCAGTCCCACAAGAACACCCAATGTGCCACCTATGGCCGTGGCAACGACTGCAATCGTCAAGGTCAGTCGAGTTCCTTCAACCATCTGGGAGTACAGGTCTCTACCAAGGCTGTCAGTGCCAAACGGATGAAACCCATCAGAGGAGGTGCTCCAAGGGGGAAGAAGACGGGCGCGAAGATTCTGGTGTTGTGGGTCATGGAGTTGGAATAGGTCTGGCAGGACCGCGCAAAACAGCAGTAGAACAACCGGCGACAACAACAACAACCACAACCACGTTCTCAAGTGGAACCTCGTTGCCATATCCACCGATTTCGTTGATTCTGCCTGTGCTCCCAAAGTGCCTAAAGTAACCACGTCAGCCTGCACTATTAATCCGGCGATCAATCAGATTGTAAAATAAATCAATCACAAGATTGCTCAGAATCACAAAGGCACCCGCCACGATCACAGCACTTTGCAGAACGAAGAAGTCTTGCCGATTGGCGCCATTGATCATCAGCAAGCCGATACCAGGCCATGCAAAGACATATTCAATGGCGAACGCTGCACCCCCCCACATCCGGACATACTCCCAACCCACCGTTGTCGCCATCGTCAAACCAGTATTTCGTAGTACATGACGACCCACCACGACAGGCATGGAGAAACCTTTACTGCGTGCCACCACCACATACGGCTTTGAGATCTCTTCAACCGTTGCAGAGCGGA
>CAUZJA010000089.1:0-10366 GCA_963579925.1 Dehalococcoidia bacterium
TAGATAGGCCGACGGCTTCATGGCATCGAACGCAGCAGCGTCGATGATGCCTCGCGTCTCATCGGTGAGAGGGCAGGTCAGCACGACCCAATCGGACTCGGCGAACAGCCTACCGATCTCAGATGGCGGCATAACCTCGTCGGCCGGGCCTTCGTATGTGGACGTGTCGCGCTTGGTGGCGATCACCCGCATACCGAACGCCTTTGCGAGCGCGGCGGTACGAGAGCCAATCTGGCCCATGCCGATGATGCCCATCGTCTTGCCGCCGAGCTCATCCTCGCGGGTTGGAATATCTGAAATCATCTGCCGCCAGAAGTGCTTGCGCTGGTTGTCTCGAGCGTCATGCAGCTTCCGAGCAAGCCCGAGTACGAGCGACATCGCATGCTCACTCACGCCATTCTTGTTGACGCCCTGTGCAGACGCGAGCCTGATGCCACGCGCCTTCAGATCGTCAAGCGGGAACTGGTCGAACCCGGCGCCGATGGACTGAATGAACTTCAGGTTGGTCGCAACATCAAGCAATGCGTTGTCCCAGAACCCCGACACAAGAAGTACGTCTGCTTCAGGGATTCGGGCGAATGTGTCCTCACTGGACCACGTCTGGAAGTTGCTGATGCCAGTGTCACGCTTCGCGAACTCTTCCTCCAACGGATAAGCCATGTGAGCAAACTGAATGGTGAGATCATTACTGCTTGGAAACGCGGTCATAGAGTCCTCGGAAGTCTGGTGAAATGTGGCGTCGTAGATGTGAGCGCCGTAAGTCTAGGCTGCTGGCGGGGCTTGTGTCACACGTCTGCCCATTTGGCGGTGCACGCCGCGATCGGAATGCACAAACCTAGCGAACCGTCGCGGGAATCGCCATCCACTCTTCTGCCCACATCTGCAGGGCCTCAAAGGCTGGCTTGAGCGCCTTGCCTTTGGCAGTGAGATCGTAGGAAACGGCCACTGGCCGGGATTCCGTGTCGACTGAGCGCGTCACTATGCCGCTCTCTTCAAGTTCAGTCAGGCGCTGCGAGAGCATCTTGTCGCTGAGGCCATCCACTGCGCCACCAACCTCGGAGAATCGTCGCGGGCCATCCACTAGCGCCGTGATGATCAGACCCGTCCAGCGTCGACCCAGCACTTCAAACGCGGCCTCATAGTGAGGACATATCTCGCCCAGAAGTTCGGCGTTTGCATCTCTAGCCATGGTTTGAGTCTCTAACTATTTGTAAGTAGCTTGACAATAGTAACTACCGTAGCTAATGTTGCTAACAATACTTCAGTAACTGTATCACCGTAAGGAATCAAACATGCCCGCAGTAACGGTCGAAAACATTCTCGACCTGCCGCGCGTGGATCGACCAACCATCGAGCAATCGCCGCGACCGGTTCTCAACATCACCACAGCCCCAAAGGGCTTCGAGGGCGAGGGATTTCCCGTCCGACGGGCCTTCTCCGGCATTCCCCTGGAGTATCTGGACCCGTTCATCATGCTGGACCAGTTCGGTGAGGTGGAGTGGCTGGCCGGTGAGGCCAAGGGAACGCCGTGGCACCCGCACCGCGGTTTCGAAACCGTCACATACATGATCGATGGCGTGTTCCAGCACCAGGACTCGCACGGCGGCGGCGGACTCATCAGCGACGGTGACACGCAATGGATGACGGCAGGTGCCGGAATTCTGCACATCGAGGCGCCTACCGAAGAGATCGTCCTCAAGGGTGGCGTAGTCCACGGTCTACAGCTCTGGGTCAACCTTCCAAAGTCCAAGAAGTGGACCGAACCCCGTTACCAGGATATTCGTGCCAGTAATCTCAGCTTGATTAGCTCGCATGATGGCGGCGCCCTGCTGCGTGTGATTGCTGGCGAGTTCGATGGCAACTCTGGCCCCGGCATCACATACACGCCAATGTCCATGATCCACGCCACCATCAGCCCCGGCGCGCGAGTCGAACTTCCATGGCGCAAGGACTTCAACGCACTTGCGTACGTGCTGGCTGGCAGAGGCAAAATTGGCCCCCAGCAGCTACCCATCGAGATGGGGCAGGCGGCCAACTTCGGCCCGGGCGACTACCTCACGGTAGAGGCGGACGCCGATCAGGAGTCGAGATACCCGAATATGGAAGTGGTGCTACTGGGCGGCGAGCCAATCAGTGAGCCGGTTGCCTGGTACGGCCCGTTCGTGATGAACAGTCAGGAAGAGCTCCAGCAGGCCTTCAAGGACTACAACAACGGCAAAATGGGTGCGATTCCCGCTGCCAACGTGCCGCACGCAGGCGGTTCCGGTCAAGCAGTGCGTCCAGATCTAGAGTAGGTAGGGCGAGGGCTCGGCGATGTTCAGCCGCGTTCTCCTCTAGCTAACCTTCATCACCAGCTTCCCGAAGTTCGCACCTTCAAGAAGTCCAATAAACGCCGATGGCGAATTCTCAATGCCATCAACGACATCTTCCCGGTACTTGAGTGAACCATCACGAATCCAACCCGCCAGCCGGTCGAGTCCCTCTTGATATCGGTCGGCGTACTGAAAAACCAGGAAGCCTTCCATCCTTGCCCGTCGCGTGAGCAGCATTCGAGGGACATTGCGTGGGCCTTGCGGCGCAGAAGTGGCGTTGTAGAGCGCGATTTGGCCGCAGACTACCGCCCGGCCGCCGATGGCCAGATTATCGACTGCTGCGTCGGTGATTGGGCCGCCGACGTTGTCCCAGTAGACGTTGATGCCGTCGGGGCAGAGTGCTGCCATTCGCTCAGCGACGTCTTCCGTCTTGTAGTTGATCCCGGCGTCGAATCCGAGTTCGTCGACCACGTAGCTGACTTTTTCGTCCGAGCCTGCAATGCCGATAACCCGGCAGCCGTTTATCTTCGCGAGCTGGCCCACAACGGCCCCAACTGCGCCCGATGCGGCTGAAACGACCACAGTGTCTCCAGCGATGGGCTCCCCAACGTCGAAGAGGCCGAAGTACGCCGTGAGTCCCGGCATGCCGAGGACTCCCACGGAAGTTGAAATCGGCGCTGCATCTGGGTCGACCTTACGGGCGTCCCGACCATCGATGACGCCATACTCCCGCCAGCCAAGCTTGCCCATCGCGATGTCACCAACGCTGAACAGATCAGAGTTCGACTCAATTACCTCACCAACGGAATCAGACTCCATCACACCGCCAATCGGCACGGGAGCTGTATATGAGGCTGGGGTGGGCGGGTTCATTCGACCGCGCATGTACGGGTCGAGGGAGTGGTATCGAATAGCCACCAGAATCTCGCCCGGCCCTGGCTTTGGAATAGACGATTCCTCGAGTTTGAAATCGGTGAGTTTCGGAGCGCCGTCAGGCCTTGCGGCAAGCGCCCAGCTACGGTTGGTATCTTCGGGCATGGGTATCGTCCTTCGTTCTGGCTCAGGGTTCCGACTCTGGTTTGATAGCGTCGACGAATTCTAGCCCCAAAGCATCTGAACAGTCCGGGATAGGGCATCATTGTGGAATTCGGTCGGTCCAGAACAGCGATAATCAGTACAGTCGCAGATTCGCCCTAAACAATAAAAGGCATTTACCAACTGGCACCCCACTCCGAGTCGCAAGAAGCAGAAACAGCTCAGCGCTCACCATTCCAGAGCATGTCCCGTATCGACCAGATGCTGCCGGTGTGGATTGCCGTGGCCGTTGTGGTCGGCATTTTGCTGAGCAAGGCTTTGCCTGGGCTGAAGACCGATATCGAGCGATTCCAATTCGCTGATGTGTCGCTGCCTATAGGCATTGGCCTGATCTGGATGATGTATCCGATTCTTGCCAAGGTGAGATATGGCTCAATGGTGGGCTTCGCTGCACAGCCAAAGTTGATGGGCACGTCTCTGGTGTTGAACTGGGTTGTGGGGCCAACGCTCATGTTCGTGCTGGCATGGGGGATGCTGCCGGACCACCCGGAGTACCGCAACGGCCTCATTCTGGTTGGTTTGGCGCGATGCATCGCGATGGTGCTGGTGTGGAACATGCTGGCGAAGGGCAATGAAGATCTGGCGGCGCTGCTTGTGGCGCTGAACTCCATATTCCAAATCGTCTTCTACTCCGTGCTTGGCTACCTGTTCCTCACAGTGATCCCGGGCTGGTTTGGTGACGCCGAAACGGCCGTTGATATCTCCATGTGGCTCATCGCCCGCAACGTGCTGCTCTTCCTGGGTGCGCCGCTTCTGGCAGGTGCGATCACGCGATCTGTGCTGGTGCGGCGGCGCGGTGCTGACTGGTACGACAACGTTCTCGCCCCACGATTGGGGCCAATCGCGCTGGTCGGTCTGCTCTACACAATCGTGGTGATGTTCATCAGCCAGGGCGACCGCATCGTGGACTCTCCGGCGGATGTCGCCCGCATAGCCGCACCATTGGCGTCCTACTTCTTGATCATGTTCTCGGTCGCGTTCATAGTCACCCGCCAACTCGGATTCTCATACGAGAACACGACCTCGGTCTCATTTACGGCCGCCGGAAATAACTTCGAACTAGCCATTGCCGTCGCAATAGGCGTCTTCGGCATCAGTTCTGGTGAGGCATTCGCCACAGTAGTTGGGCCGCTGATCGAGGTGCCGATGCTGATCGGGCTGGTGTACTTGTCGTTGTGGTGGGGTCGATCGCTGTTTGGGCGGGGGCCGGATGACAAAGCAGAAATGGACGCGTTGAACTGACCTCAGGCGTTGTTGTTTCATAAATCGCGAAGCCAGGCTGTCCAGACGTATCGGGACATCCGCGTGCACGCGAATGCCTGTTGTGTTTTGTTTTCCACACGAGACTGCTAAGAACCGCTCCTGCGTCTTCGAGTTGATCGCCCTCTGGCGTCTCGAACCCGAAAAGGGTGGGCGTCAATCTTTGCCGATCACGCTGCGTGGCACTCGGGGATCTAGCCACCGTAATGCGGGCTGAAAGCCCGCGCTGCGGGTCGAGCGTGCGGACGTGGTCCGTGTGGGTGCACTTCAGGTCCTATCGAGCGTTCGACCTTTGTCTGGCGGCGCGATCTGTATACGGTCCGATTGGTTGCCACACCATCGGAACGACTAGCCCGATTCGCTCCCGGATGGATTACTTGCCACCCGTCGACCGGATCGGGATTTGCTTTCAATATCCCCCGGTGGAACCGGTCCCTGCGCTCGTCCGGCGGTCCTCTTTTTCCTGATTTACCTCTGCTATCGCGGAGGTTTATCGGGAAGGGTTACCCCAGGCCGCACGGCATATGGACAAGTTTGGGATTGTGAGTCGTTGCGAATGCCCCGATGCGTCGGGACAGCCTGGCCTCGTTGCTCCGTGCAGATCTGGTGTCTCCACGGCTACTTAACGTGATTGGTGTCCTACCGGCTGATTCGCACACTCCGATCAGCCGTCGGACTGTGCGTTGGTAGGACGTTTACTTAGCGTCGGCCGTAACGGCGTATTTCGTCAATGGGCGCGTGCCGGACTAGGCCCGGAGCCAATCATCATTGAGGTCTGGTTTACACCTGCGATTCGTCCTTTGTTGCATTTTTACTTTCTTTTCTACTCCGGATGGTTCGTGCGTGTGAGATGGACGGACGATAGCAACGATGATGTGTCGGCTCTCCGGGACCTGGGCATCGTCACTGCGGCGTTATGTCACCTACAGCGTCCCCTAGTCTGCAATAGAGTTGATCAGAATCCCCAAGGCCTCCGATATGGTTGTTCTCGGGGATTCGAATTTTGAAGAGGCATCGCACATGAATAGATCAAATGCCCCGGCACCAATCGCTGAGGTCGTTGGCGTGACGATAGACGTAAACGATATCGAACTGCCCAACGGCTTCACGATGGATCTTCAGCAGGTGCCCGAGGCAAAAATCGCAAAGAATCGCTTCCACTTCGTCATGCGAATTCGCAGCGGTGAAGACGGTATTCAGCGTCTCCAGGACCTTGGCGCATCGATAATCGAGCACATCGTCAAAGAAATCGGCGAGTGGTACATCATGGCGGACCCTGAAGGTAACGAGTTCTGCGCGATTCTCCGCAACACTCATTTCTCAGTTGGCGACGGGGCCTAGGAAAGCGTTGAGGCGAATCAGATAGCCATGAAGACTCGCGCTCAAATAGTGATCATCGGCGCCGGAATCGTGGGTGCCAGTACGGCGTACTACCTGGCTCGGCTTGGCGCCACGGATGTAGTAGTAATCGATCAGGGACCGCTGTTTGAGACCGGTGGGTCTACTTCTCACGCACCGGGTGGCGTGTTTCAGGTCAATCACTCAAAGACGATGTCTGAGTTTGCTAAGTCCACAACGGAGTTGTTCTCCGGGCTTGAGTCAGCCGGGGGACCTGCGTGGTATCCCGTCGGAAGCCTTGAGGTTGCGTGGACCAAAGAGCGCCTGACCGATCTCAAGCGCAAGCTGGGTGCTGCTCGGTCGTGGGGCATCGAGTCGGAACTCCTGTCGCCAGCCGAAACTATCGAACGTATTCCGCTCCTGTGCGACAAGATTCTTGGGGCACTGCACATCCCATCTGACGGGATCGCCAGACCGGTGCGGGCGGTTGAGGCGATGGCGGCTGATGCCACGGCAAGAGGCGTTACGTTCCACGGCAACATCGAGATAACAGGCATCGACGTCGAAGGCGGGCGAGCCAAACGTATACGCACCTGCGCTGGAGATATCGAAGCCGAGCAGATACTAATCGCCACCGGCATCTGGGCGCCCGCTACGGCGCGATTGGCTGGCATCACGGTGCCGCTGATCCCGATGCAGCACCAGTACGCCGTCACCGAGCCACTCGAAGAATTGAAGGGCGAGACCGCCGAGGTCCGCCACCCGGTACTTCGCCATCAAGACCGCTCGATGTACTTCCGTCAGGAACGCGACGCTTACGGAATTGGAACCTACCGCCACGAACCCCAACCCTTCCTGGCCAGCGATCTGCCATCGAGGCAAGTAGAAGGTAGGGCACCGGCGGAGCGGCCGTTCGTTGATGCTGATTTTGAGGGGGCGCTTGAGGATGCACGTGAACTGCTTCCTTCGCTGCGATCTGTTGACCTGCGCACAAAGCTGAACGGCATCTTCTCGTTCACGCCCGATGGCATGCCGGTGATGGGCGCGTCGGCTCAGGTGCGAGGCCTGTGGGTCGCTGTAGCAGTTTGGATCACGCACGCTGCTGGCGTTGGCAAGACGATGGCCGAGTGGATGACATCGGGCGAGACCGAGTGGGACATGCGCGAGTGTAATATCGCCCGCTTTGAGCCGCACGCACTGGAAAACACGTACGTTTTCAAGCGCGCCATGCAGCAGTACCGCGAGGTTTACGACATCGTGCACCCGCTCGAACCGGCGACGGAGCCACGCAACATCCGGCAGAGTACGTTCTACGCGCATCAAGTGGCGCTGGGCGCTCGATTCGCCGAATCTGGCGGCTGGGAGCGGCCACGCTGGTATGCAACAAACGAGTCCGCTGCACCGGAAACAGCGCGTGGAACGAGTTGGGAGGCGGTCGAATGGTCACCGGCCGCGGCCGCGGAGCATATCGGCACGCGTGAACGCGCAGGACTGTTCGACATGTCGACGTTCGCTAAGTTTGAGGTCAGCGGCGATGGTGCGATGGCGTTTCTTCAACACATAGCAGCGAACCAGATAAACCGGCCCGTAGGCAGCGTCACGTACACGGCCATGCTGACACCGGCAGGTGGGATCCGGTGTGATCTCACCATCGTCAGGACTGACGCAGAGCGATTCCTCGTCCTGACCGGCGGTTCAACCGGTACTTACGATCTATCGTGGATCAAATCGCACGCTAGCGAATGGCCGCAGGTGCATATCAAAGACATCACCGAAGACCTTGCATGCATCGGACTGTGGGGGCCCAAATCGCGCGCTATCCTCTCGGCGATAACTTCCGATGACGTATCCAACGCTGGATTCCCGTATCTGTCTGTCGCAGACCTCACGGTCGGCAATATTCCGGTGATGGCCGTTCGAATCTCCTACGTGGGGGAGCTTGGCTGGGAGCTCTACTGCCCCACCGAGCACGGCTCCCGCTTCTGGGACATCCTGTGGGAGGCCGCCAGTCCACACGGCGCGGTAGCCGCTGGAACAACGGCTCAGGACTCGCTGCGGCTCGAAAAGGGCTACCGCCTCTGGGGCTCAGACATTCACACGGAGTACAACCCAATTCAAGCGGGACTTGGATTTGCCCTGGACATGGACAAGGGCGATTTCATCGGTCGTGATGCGGTCGTCAAGATCAAAGCGTCAGGAGTCAAGCGACGACTCCGGACCATCACGCTGGATGATCCGTCACGCGTCGTCATGGGCAAAGAACCCATCTTGCTCAACGATACGGTGGCCGGGTACGTCACCAGTGCCGGGTATGGACACACCGTGGGGACTGGCATTGCGATGGGCTACTTGCGTGCGAGCGAGTCGAGGCCGGGGACTAAGGTGGAGATTGAGTATTTCGGCGAGCGGTTGGGTGCGACGGTGAGGCGGACTGCGCTGTTTGACCGTGAAGGCGAGCGATTGCGAAGTTGACACAAATCAACCACCGTTAGCCACGTCACAACCGGCAGAGACCCTCACGCCACTGCGTTCCTCAGGGTGACAGTGTGGCGGATGTGGTGTGGGCGCGGAAATGGAGCGTGGCCTCAAAATACTGCGCGATTGCCTTGTTCTTAGTCCGAGATTGCTTCATCAACCGTTAGGCCCACCGCTAAGAGTCTGTCACCCTGAGGCGGGAGGCTTCGCGACCAACGTGAGGGTCTCTGCCGGTTGAGAACTCCTGAAACGGTCGGACAACCAATAGCCCTTCACATTTAAACGCGCCGCTCACGACCTCACAACCGGCAGAGACCCTCACGTCACTTCGTTCCTCAGGGCGACAGTACGGCGGACGTGGTGTGGGCGTAGAAAAAGGGTGCTGCGGAAATGATGCGAAGAGGCGAGTCGGCACCTCCCATGGAGGCATGTCGTGGCCGAATTAGCTCTTCAAAGTGCCTGCATGCCAGATACTAAAAGACCCGCATTTCTGCGGGTCTTTTGGGTCGCGATTGCCTCGGAGCTGGCTTATGCAGCCACTGGTTCGTTCGAAGGACCTCTATCCAGGATTGAACGCAGGCTCGAGGCATTTAAATTGCGCTTGGCGATAAATGCCAGTGCGCCAATCTCACGGACGAGGCGAAGATATTCGCTCTCAGCCGTCATGCTTGTGAGCACTACCCGGGCTCCGGGGTGCTCCAACAGGATTTTGCGGGTGGCTTCGATACCACTCATTGTAGACATCTGGATGTCCATGATCACAACATCCGGTTCGACAGAGTCGACCATCATCACTGCGTCGGTGCCATCGGCGGCTTCAGCAATCACGTCGAAATCGCCGTCGCGCTCTAGAAGCGCTCGTGCTACATCACGGAATACGGGCTGGTCGTCCACCAGCATGATGGATACCGACTCACCGCTAATTGGCTCGTCGTAGCTCTTACCTGAATCAAACTCTATGAGTTCGCCTGCCATATAATTTCCTGCCCAACGCTTTCGCTCCACCAGACTCTGAGAGTCTTGCCCTTTCCTGTTTTCGATACTTAGAAGTTTAGGGCTGTATTGCGGCCGATCATAAGTAGACAGGCACTAAAGCGGCCGCGTGCTAACCCACAGCGCTTTATACGGATGCGCCACGCGCTGCCACCGTAATACAGAACATTTCCTGTGCTAGACTCCGCCGCTGTTAGCCCTAAAATTTCTAGCGCATGTAAAGGCAACAAGTTGGTCGAGTTCGGCCTCCAAATCGAGCCTCAATTTGGCTTCAGCTATGACGAGGTTCTGGACCTCGCACAGAGCCTGACGGATCACGGCTATACGTCGCTGTGGGCGTCTGATCACTTCATGCTGAGCAAGGGCGATACCGACCGCGACTGCCTCGACTGCTGGTCGCTGCTCACCGGCATCGGCGCAGAGGTGAAGGACATCCGCATCGGCTCTCTCGTGACGTGCATGTCGTACCGGCATCCGCCTGTGCTGGCTAAGATCGCGGCATCCGTCGATCGCATCAGCAACGGCCGGTTGGAGTTTGGCGTTGGTGCGGGTTGGAAGGACGTGGAGTACAACGCGTACGGCATTCCGTTCCCGTCACCCGGCGAGCGTGTGGACCGGTTCCTGGAAGGCATGCAGATAATCAAAGGGCTCTGGACGCAGCCCAGAACATCGTTCACAGGCAAGTACTACTCCGTCGATAACGCTGTGGCGTCGCCGAAGCCGGTGCAGTCGCCCCACCCTCCAATCATGATTGGCGGTGCGAAACCGCGCATGTTGCGAGCGATGGCCCGATACGCGGATGCGGTGAACATGCTGGGCGCTCGCGGACCAGAAGAGTACGGCCAGCTTCTGCAGAAGCTGGAGCTGTACTGCCGCGAAGAAGGTACCGACTT
>CAUZJA010000090.1:0-10289 GCA_963579925.1 Dehalococcoidia bacterium
ACGCGACTCATCGCACCCGAATCTGGAGATCGCCGTGGATGGCGGTATCAAAGTAGACACCGCGCCACTCGCGACCGGTGCAGGGGCGACCACCCTCATCTCCGGCTCCGGCATCTTCGGACACGCTGATGGGGTTCCTGCAGGCGTTGCCAGTATCAGGGACGCAGCGAACTTAAACGCTTAAAAGAAAAACCGCCATCAATTGACGGCGGTTTGTTCAGGTTCGCACCCGTAAACGGAGGTTACTTGCGAGGCGGCTTCACTGACGTTCGCAGACAGCGGGCGCAGATAAATACTTTCTTTGACTCGCCGTCGACTACCATTGTCTTCTTGAAGACGTTTGGCTTGAACTGACGGTTTGTCGCCTTCATCGAGTGGCTGCGATTGTGCCCAAACTGAGGACCTTTACCGCAAACTGAACACTTAGCCATCGAATTCCTCTTCAGGTTTGTGACGAGCCTCAGGACAAGGGTCGCCGCATGAGCTTGTTTGTAAACAAATCGAGGCCGCTAGGAAAACGCGTGCCTCGGGGATGTATCTCTACTTTCTACGTTAACATGCGGTAAGTCCGCGCAGCAAGGAGATTCGCTGCAATCCTACAAGGACAAACTGATGAGTAGCCCGCCTGATTTCCTGATGAAGAGCGTATCTGAAGCCGCAATTACTATCGTCGGTCAACGATGACACCTTCGATGGCTATCGATACACGCACGCTGGTGGAGGCCATCCGCGCCGGCCATCGAGCCATCGAGCGAAACAAAGTGCAGATCAACTCCCTTAACGTGTTTCCTGTTCCCGATGGCGATACCGGCACCAACATGGGCTTATCGCTTGAGTCGATTGTCAGCGTCGTGGACGTCGCCGGTTTCGAGACTCTCCCAGAAGCTACGGCCGGTATGGCCAGGTCAGCGTTAATGGGTGCCAGAGGCAACTCAGGCTTGATCCTCTCCCAATTCTTTTCAGGAATCGCTGAAGCAACACCCAGCAGCACTGAGTTCGGGGCCGCGGAACTGGCACAGTCTCTAAAGATGGCCACAGACTCCGCGTATTCAGCGGTTCAAAACCCCACGGAAGGCACAATGCTCACGGTGCTGCGCCTCTCCAGAGATGCAGCGGTGGATGCCGCCGACCGGGATTGCTCGTTGACGGAGTCTCTCGCTGAGGTTTGCGCGGCGGCACACGCAGCGGTTGAAGACAGCCCTAACCTACTGGATGTGCTGGCCAAAGCGGGAGTGGTCGACTCCGGTGGATACGGCCTGTCGGTAATGTTTTCCGGTGCCCTCAGCTACTTGCATGGGGAGTCTGACGGTTCGATTGAACTGCCAGCGCCCGGAGTGAACTCCGCGCAGGTGTTGACTGAGTTCCTGGCGGAAGCGGAAGAGGAATCATGGGGCTACTGCACTGTGTTCCTGGTCACTGGCGAAGATCTTGATCCGGCAGAGTTGCGAACGTCGATGAGTGATATGGGACGCTCTGCCATGGTGGCAGGCAGCGCAACAGACGTAAAAGTTCACGTTCACGTCGATAATCCTGGCCCGGCGCTCGGGATGGCCGCAACTCTGGGGACGCTCTCCAATATCACCATTATGAACATGGATGAGCAGACCGCCGATCGCTCAGCTCGGCAGAGTGATATTGGACCTGAAGGTGGCACAGTGGATGCCGCCTGTGGCATCGTGGCAATAGTTGCTGGCGACGGGATGCGCCGATTGTTCATCGAAGGTGGCCTGGGCGCAGTTGAAGTCGTGACCGGTGGCGATTCCATGAATCCCAGCGTTGGCGAGATTCTGGATGCCATTGAGCGCTGCTCGCAGGAGGAAGTGATCATCCTCCCAAATAACTCAAACGTGATCGGCACGGCTAATCAGGCGGCATGTGAGAGCGCAAAGCAGGTCGCTGTTGTTCCCACAAGGTCTATGCAGGCAGGTATTTCAGGACTCCTGGCTTACACTCCCCAGCTGGGAGCATCAGAAAATCAAAGCTCGATGGACGCAGCGGCCTCGGATGTCGTGGTCGGAAGTGTCACAATTGCCTCGCGAGATTTCGATCTCAACGGTGAGAGTGTCAGTTCCGGCGCGGTAATTGGGATACTGGGCGGTGAGATAGTTGTTGCTGGTAGTGAAATTGATGAAGTCGCGCTGAAACTGATGGGCAGAATGTCGCAGCGTGGCGAGCTTCTTACGATTTATCGAGGTGATGGCGTGGATCAGCATCAGGCGGAGGAGCTTGGACTTGCTCTGAACGCCCAGTATGAAGCGCTGGAAGTAGAAATTCTGGATGGTGGTCAACCGCACTACCCGCTACTGATAGCGGTGGAGTAGAAAGAGCGCAAATTGAGCGTTGTAATAGTTACAGACAGCACGGCGGATATCGCGCCAGATCTGATTGAAGAACTTGGCATTCACATAGTGCCGCTGAAGGTGATGTTTGGCAGCGAAGAGTTCATCGATGGGGTCACGATCAAGCCTTCAGAGTTCTACGGTAGGTTGGAGACATCTGAGGTCTTTCCGACCACGTCACAGCCGTCTCCGGGTGAGTTCGTGGAGGCATATCAAGGTATCGACGCGAGTGCAGATGGAATTGTTTCGATACATATCAGTTCAAAATTGAGCGGTACGTATGACTCTGCCGTGCGTGCAAGTGAAGAGCTTGCTGGTGAAGGGCCGGAAATTCGAGTGATCGATGGCAAGTCGGCCAGCATGGGCACCGGCCTCACTGTGATCGCCGCTGCTAGGGCTGCACGAGACGGCGCGAGCCTGGATGAGATTGTCGCTCTTGCCAAAGATCTCATTGAACGAACCCATGTGTTATTTCTCCTCGATACGCTTGAATACTTGAAACGTGGTGGTCGAGTTGGGACGGCATCAGCGTTTATCGGGACGCTGCTCAAGTTCCATCCGCTGTTAGGAATCGTCGATGGCGAGGTGGCGCCAATTGCCCGTCCTCGAAGCAAGCAGAAGGGCGTTACGGCGCTCATTTCAAGGCTGGAGGCTGCCGGGAAGATTGAGCACGCCGCGGTGATCGTGGCCAAGGATCAGGCCGCGGCCGATGGCTTGTCTGCGCAGGTCGCCAACGTGACCGGCTTGTCCGTGCCTCCATCAACCTCGATCTGTCCGGTCATCGGCGCGCACGCTGGCCCCGGGTTGGTCGGGGTCGCCTACACCGTCGCCAGCGACTAATCGGAATGGCCCGAGGGAATAGCGGTACACGCACCGCTGCATCAAAGCTGGAGATACTGGTCAAGATTCTGGAACTTGAGCGCGCTCAGGGTCATGCAAACACAGCCGTTTCCGGTGGGCTGGATTCATTTCTTGGTGCCTCAGCGGAAGAGTTCCGGCCGGTTCTGGCAGACGTGGACCGCAGTGCGGGGACTTACTCATCGCGGGATGGCGCAGCCCGCGAGCTGATGGTTAGCCAGATCCTCAAATCATCTGGTGTATCGCCGGCAAACGCGACTCAACGCCCGACTCCCAAGGTGGCGGCGAAACCGAAAGCTACTCTGGCAAAAGCAGCCACGACCCCCCCCACTCAAAAAGCCTCAAAGAAAGTTGACCCGCCGGAAGCACTTCCCCTCAAGACACACATCGACGATCTGAAGTTCATCCGGAAACCCACTCTGGCAAACTTCCGCAAGATGGAGGTTGAGACGCTTCGCGATCTGCTGTACCTGTTCCCACTGCGTCATATTGACTACAGCAATGTGAAGCAGATCGCCTATATTGAGATCGATGAAGAAGTCAGCGTTATCGGCAAGGTCATTAGCTCCACCACCAAGCGAATCGGGCGCGGTGCCACAGCTGTGTCGATCAACGATGGGACCGGTATCGTCGATGCCACATGGTTCAATCAGCCGTATCTGGCATCTCGCTTTAAGCCGGGAACCACGCTGGCCCTGAGCGGGAAGGTGGGTGTGTATCGCGATCGCGCTCAGTTCCAGAACCCCGAGTACGAAAGCACATCAGGTACATCTGCTGAGGAGTTGATCAAGGGCGGCAATCTCCTCCCAGTCTACCCCTCTACGGAAGGCATGTACCAACGCACACTTCGGATTGCTACAAACAACGCGCTAGAGGTTGGACTGCCGTCGGTGGTTGATCCTCTGCCCGCGGAGATTCGGAAGAACCAGAACCTCTTTAAGCTCACACAGGCCATTCATGGGATGCACTTCCCTGATTCGAAAGAGCACTACGCGGAAGCACGCCGACGCCTTGCGTGGGATGAGTTGTTTATAAACCAAGTTGCGGTCCAGACGCGGCGAATGCAGTGGCGAGAGAAGGATGCTGCTGTTTCGATTCCGCCAAGTCAGGGAGTGATGGATCACTTCCGCGGGCTACTTCCGTTCAATCTCACGGATGGCCAGGAGTCAGCACTCACCGAGATCATCGGCGAGCTCAAAAACACTGTTCCAATGGCACGCCTACTTCAGGGTGAGGTTGGTAGCGGCAAGACGGTCATCGCCCTTGCTGCAATGCTCATGGCCGCGGATGCGGGCTATCAGGCGGCGTTGATGGCGCCAACCGAAGTGCTGGCAGAACAGCACTTCCTGAATATTGCATCAATGCTCACAGCCGGAGATGTTTCGATCTTCAACGAAGGCTACGTGCGGTCGTTTGAGATGCCGGGCTTCGACGAGCCGCTGCGCATCGCGCTGCTTCTGGGCAGCATTCGTCAGTCTGAAAAGGCTGAGATACAGCGCCAAATATCTGAAGGCCACATCCAACTCGCCATCGGCACGCACGCGCTGTTTCAGGAGGACGTGGAGATCCCGCGACTCGCCCTCGCAGTGGTCGATGAGCAGCATCGATTCGGCGTTGAGCAACGCTCGGCGCTTCAGGGCAAGGGCATCCGGCCGCACTTGCTCGCAATGTCGGCCACACCGATCCCACGGAGCCTCGCACTCACTCTCTATGGCGATCTGGATATCTCGACCCTGAAAGAGCTTCCCGGTGGCCGCAAATCAATCAAGACGCGCTGGCTGCGGTCGAAGTCAGATCGCGAAGACGGCTATCAGATGATTCGCGACGAGGTTGCAGCCGGGCGACAGGCGTTCGTAGTCTGCCCGTTCATCGAGCCTTCAGATCAGATCGAAGCTCGGGCAGCCGCCACGGAATACGAGCGTCTCAGACTTGGCGAGCTAAAAGGACTCCGACTGGGGCTGCTACACGGGCGGATGAGCCTGGCTGACAAACAGGAAGTCATGGAGCAGGTGCACGCACGCGAGATCGACGTGCTGGTAGCGACGCCCGTTATCGAAGTGGGCATCGATGTGCCCAACGCGACGGTGATGATGGTGGAGAGCGCTGAGCGATTCGGCTTATCTCAGCTTCACCAGTTGCGTGGCCGCGTAGGCCGTGGCGAACACGCCAGCCACTGCTTCGTGCTGACGGACGGTGCCGGCATCGAAGCTCAAGAACGCCTGCAGATCATCGAGCGTACTCACGATGGGTTCGAACTGTCAGAGGAAGACTTAAGAATTCGTGGCCCGGGCGATTATTTGGGCACGCGCCAGAGCGGAATGCCTGACCTGAAGGTTGCGACGATCAGAGATGTTGAATTGATGCAGTTCGCGAAGGTTGAGGCAGCCGATCTGCTTGAGGTGGACCCGCAGCTACAGAAACGTGCTCATCGACCGCTGGCGTCACTTGTCAAAACGCAGTTGAAGAAGATGACCGGCACGCTGAGCTAGCACTCGTCTAGCATTGGTTGAGTCCCTACTCGGTTGGCGTGTTCTGCGCTGCCTCTTTGGCCTCGTTACGCCGCATCAGATAGCTGCCAAGAGCGCCTATGGTGACCGCCCACCAGACGTACGGCACCACGGCAACTCCGACCAACGGAATCAATATGTTCCAGGGATCGCCCAGGTCGACCACAAAGCCAACCACAATCATGATTCCTGCAGGGACTGCCATCACAGCGCCGACGTAGAGTCCGAATTTGACGATCTGGCCCTCATCGGCCTTCGCAACACCTCCGCCAATAAGGCCAGCTACGAACGGACCCAGCGGTACGCTGATGAAGTGGACTATCGGTATGGCGATTGTCAGCAGCGATACCAGGACCAATCCGGTGGCGACAAGCACACCATTGAGCATGAACGATTCTCCAGAGCCTGAGTAAGGGCGAAACGCGGGATGAAATTTAAACGGAATCAGAATACCAGTCTGAGCAACGGCAGATCATGCAGGTCGGAATTCACGGCCTCGCTTGATCGACACCTTATTTGTCATTCTGAGGCTACCGAAGAATCTCAGCCATGAGCTGTGTCCACGCGAGATGTAGCTGGAGCGGCGCATCCCGCCCCTACTCCCGCTCCCACCGATAACGACGCTCACTCTCCGCAATCGCCACATCATTCGCGCTCATGTCGCGTCGCTGCATGAGGCCGTTGGCGTCGAATTCCCAGTGCTCATTGCCGTGGGTGCGGAACCAGTTGCCGTCGTGGTCGTGATATTCGTACTCAAACCGCACGGAGATATTGTTGTCCGTGAAGGCCCAGAGTTCTTTCATGAGTCGGTAGTCCAGCTCCTTCTCCCACTTGCGAGTCAGGAACTCTTTGATGGCCTCGCGACCGGTGAAGAATTGATCCCGGTTTCGCCAATCTGAATCAGGTGTATAGGCCATCGAAACGCGTTCTGGATCACGGGCGTTCCATGCGTCTTCGGCCGCTTTTACCTTCTTGGCAGCGGTTTCGGCGGTAAATGGTGGTAGCGGTGGGCGTTGTTCCATGGCGGTTCCTTTGAGACGCGGTGAGGCGGGTTCGTGCTTACACCTCGTTGGATGAATCACCCGCTTAGTGGATGCCAATTGGCAGCAGGCAGCCTTAAGGTGCTCCGCCTCAACTGCACGACACGGGTATACTCGCCGAGCCTAATCGATCATCTCAGCGCGTACGGAGTCCGCTCTTGCCAGCAAACACTATTTTTGAAGCGAACCGACAGGGTCGGAAGGCACACTTTCTTCAGATGCACTTCCCATCGACAGAACTGGTGGAACTGGCCTCACTGGCTGGAATGGACGGCGTAGACCTCGACGGCGAGCAGGGCCACTTTGATCTCTCGGAGATCGACGACATCTGCCGCGTTGCCAACGCCGCTGGAATGTCGGTGACTGCGCGTGTTCCCGTGGTGGACGCAGTACCAATCAAGCAGTACCTCGCCCGCGGCGTACAGGGTATCCAGGGCCCGGGCGTCGAGACTGGCGCACAGGCGCAGGTTCTCTCAGACGCATGCCTCTATGCCCCAGCCGGCAAGCGGTCGTGGGGGCCGGGGCGCGGCCACTATTACGACGACACGCCAACCATGGAAGAGAAGTTTGGCGGCAACAAGGGCTACATCGCTGATTCCAACGACAACATCTTCATCATCGCCCAGTTGGAGAGTCAGAAATCCATTGACAACCTGGACGACATCGTTGCAGTCGACGGTATTCATTGCGTGACGTTCGGTCAGAACGATATGGCGGCGTCGCTAGGCGTGCCGGGCGAGCCGAACCACCAGAAGGTCAAAGACGCCCACGCAGGCATCGAGCAGCGTGCGCGTGCCGCCGGAAAGCACCTGCTCGCCGACCGCATGACCACGCTTCGGGCCACCGTCACGCTGCTCGATGCAATGCGTAAGTACATGTCAGATCACCGGGACGACCCCGTGGGACAAATCAACTAGTTCTTCTTTAGACGGCCACACACCAGACTGGAGCCTCATCATGAAAATCACAGGAATCGATACCTTCGTAGTCGACGCAGGATGGCGGCCGTGGCAGTACGTCGCCGTCCGCACTGATGAGGGCATCACCGGCTACGGCGAGTGCTCCGACGGCCGAAACCCGTATGGGGTCACGACCACTGCGAAGGAGTTCGAAGCCATCCTCATCGGGCAAGATCCACGAGCATACGAAGCCCGCTACTGGGACATGTACCGCATGGCACGCCAGAGCCCGGGCGGCATCGCATCCAAGGCAATCGCAGGTATTGACCTAGCGCTCTGGGACATCAAGGCAAAAGCGCTCGGTGTACCCGTATACGAGTTGGCGGGCGGACCAATGCGCACCAAGCAGCGCGTCTACTGGTCGCACTGCGGCACCTCACGTGCAGCCAATTATGAGCTCATAGGCGTGGATCCGCTGCGCACATGGGATGACATCACCACCCTTGGCAAAGAGGTCGTCGAGCGCGGCTTCACCGCCCTCAAGACCAACATCGTCTACCCCGGTGACCCAGCCTACTCATACCGGGGCGGTTTCGGCGGCGGCAGCGGCACAACCGACGGCACAGTCGATAACGCCACCATCGACCACATCCGCACCCACATCGGAACGTTCCGAGACGCAGTTGGGCCAAACGTCGATATTGCACTGGACCTCAACTTCAACTTCAGGGTTGAAGCGGCCACGCGCATCTGCAAAGCACTGGAAGAGTTCAACATGATGTGGGTTGAGATCGACATGTACGAGCCAGAAGGCCTGCGTGAGATCAGAGATGCCACAAGTGTGCCAGTCTGCTCCGGCGAAAACCTGTTCACACCGCGCGACTACCGACGCTACTTCGAAGCGCGCGCAATGGACGTCTGCATGATCGACGTGCCATGGCAGGGCTTCACACAGTCCAAGAAAGTCGCTGACATGGCGGAAACATTCGAGATCAACTGCGCGCCGCACAACTATTACAGCCACCTCTCAACGCTCCACTCCATGCATCTCTGCGCATCCATCCCCAACGTACGCATTTCGGAGATCGATATCGATGATGTCCCATGGAAAGACGATCTCATCACGGAGAAATTGGAGATCGTAAACGGCGAAGTGCTGATCCCCGACCGACCGGGCTGGGGCGCAGACCTCAACGAGGAGGTTGCCCGCGAGCACGTGTGGGAACCCGGCCGATCACCGGGCTACTGGTCAGGCAGCAAGAACTAGCAATACGCTCTGGCTTTGATATCCCCTGGAGGTACACTCATCAGGCAGTGGACCTCCTTTTTCCTCATCGGCAACCTGCTGTTAGCGATGGACGCCTCGGCAATAGTGCGCAGACAAGTACCGAGGGCGGTTCCTGCTATCGCGGGAGAAATGGACTGATCTCACACACCGCTCAACACCTTCATCGACAAGATTTGATCGTTCGGCGCTGAGGCACTCGGTAGAGGCAGGCCCCTGTGCCTGCCCCGCCCCGTTCAAGCCCGAATATCGAACGTTCGCATCTCGGACGGCCGTGACGTGCTTCTCAGCGCACCCCGCCACAGGTCCAGATTCTCCGCGGAGTTCGCCTGCTCAACGGTGAAGCCGAGATGCTCCATCGCGTGCTTCTGAATCTCCCGTAGTACCTCATCCATCGTCTCGGCGACATCACATAGGGGAGCATGGTGTGCGCCCGTTCGGGGCCGCGAACGTCAGAGATCGGTGTGCTTGCGATGCGTGTGTCAGGTGTGTGCCACTCGGAAAACGAAAACCGGGCGCACGCCATGCGTCCCTACGACGAGTCCCCCTAAATGCCCGTACGGCAGGTACCTGTTCTAATGTGCCTGTGCGGCAGGCACCTAGGAGAGGTGGCGCATGCGGGGGCTTAGGATGATGAAGAGTACTGTTGCGCCTAGCAGCAGGAACGTCATACCGAAGAGCGCCTTCTCGGCGCCAAATGCGTCAACCGCATAGCCCAGCGGCAGCATGGCGAGTGGCATTACGCCGAACGACATCATCAGCAGGCTCATCATGCGGCTACGATACTCATCAGCTGTCGCCTCCATCATCATCGCCTGACCGAGGCCCCATCGAATCGTCTCGCCAAATCCAACGCCGGTCATGAAGAAAATTGCCACCAGGTAGAACGGGAATATTGCCATCGCCAACATCGATAGTCCTGCCACTACACCCGCGCTCAGCAACACCCAACCACGCCGCTGGCCTTTGCGGAGACTTGCTGCAAGCACTGACGCTGCGATACCGCCTATGCCAATCATCATCGACAGTATTCCGACCCCTTCGGGTTCAAGCCCATATAGCTCCTTGGCGAATACCGGAATCATCATCCGGAACGGCATGGAAAGCAGCGCCATCATGACGCTAAATACCAGCATCGTGCGCACCATAGAGTTGCCTCTCAGGTACTTGAGTCCGCCTACGATGTTTTGGATCACCGTCTCTTTTTTGGCCGCTGCCGATGGGTACATGTGCGGGATAAATGCAGTGATGAGGAATCCAGCGGCCATCATGATGGACACCACAACGTACGCAGCTTTCGGCCCGCCAATCCCGTAGATGAGTCCACCAAGGAATGGCCCGGCAACGTTCATCAGGCTCAT
>CAUZJA010000091.1:0-10269 GCA_963579925.1 Dehalococcoidia bacterium
CTTGATCTTGCGTCGGACAATATCCGGGTGAACGCAGTCTGCCCCGGATCTATCAAGACACGCGCCACGGATCAGCACATTGCATCGCTTGGGCTCGTCCCTGAAGAAGCTTACGTAGAGTTTGGACAGGATTCACCGATGAAGCGAATGGGAGAGCCATCAGAGATTGCCTACGGTGCACTCTTCCTGGCATCTGACGAAGCCTCGTTCATGACTGGATCGCACATGGTAATCGACGGTGGAGCCACGATCGACTAGCCGCGACTGGCTGCGCGTGTGTACACACCCCACTGTCATGAGTAGGACAAACCCACACCGGTAATCAGTTCAACTCACCTGTGACCGGAACATGGGCGCGACTAACTTAGATGTGTGCTGCACTCGATACTGGGACAAATGTCTAATGTCCTGAACAGATCCCCCCCCGTGTCGGTCGTCCGCGAAGGATGATCAGACTGCGCCGACTCAGCGCGGCATAACGGGAATCGAAACAGCCATCATCATGATCGCTTTCGTGGTGGTTGCCAGTGTTTTTGCTTATGCAACGTTGACCACGGGTATTTTCGCCGCAGAAGAATGCAAGAAGACCATTCTTGGCGGCCTGAACAAGGTTGAGAGTTCCATCATGGTGAGAGGTGGCGTCACCGCAACCTGTGGCGGCGTAGATGTGGATGCGGATAACGTGCTCCTCATCACCTCAACATCCACGGATGAGTACGCCGTTGCAACAGTCAAATTTATTGTTACTACTGCGATATCCAATGGCGATATTGACCTGACACCACCGTACACATCGAATTCCGCAGGTATCGACCCGGACGCTAGCGGACTTGAGTCACCGGGTGTCGTGAATTTCCTCACTCCCAACGTGTCCATCAACGAGGCGGCCTGGACCGTCTCATTCATTGGGTCTAACGATGGTGACTACATTCTGGAGGGGCGGGAGAAGGCGGAAGTAACCGTCTGGCTACAGCAGGAAGATGTGACGAACAGTCTTTGGGATCTTGGCACTGACAGTAGTGATCCCTTCATCGATTCAGCGTCAGAACTACTCCAGGCGAAGAGCGAATTCACACTTCAGATAACCGCTGATGGGGCAGTGCTTTCCGTGAGCAGAACCAGTCCAAGTTCGCTTGATCCGGTGATGCTGTTGCAGTAGCTGAGCCAAACGTATATTTCAGGCAGCGGCCGCCCGGGAGTGCAGCACACGCACCGGGCGCCGCTGTCTTGATTAGACAATCAGGCTCGTGCAGCAGCGATTGGGGGATTCTCTACCAATTAGTGAAAGCACCGTCATTGCGGCGAAGCTGAGGCGGCCATCCGGTTGCAGGGATGATTGAGTTCTTCATCTTGTCTTCATCCCATTCAATGCCCAAACCCGGCGCGTCGTTGGCCCAGGCGTATCCGTCTTCCCACTGAATTTGAACTGGGAAGAAGTCTGTTGAGTACGTACCCGGCTTCTTCGGCATTTCCTGCACTCCAACGTTGGTAGACGCCATGTCCAACGAAACGCATGCAGCGGCGCTCACCGGGCCAAGTGGGTTGTGCGGAACTATGTCTATGAAGTGCGTCTCCGCCCAGTGCGTGATCTTGAGGGCTTCGGTGAGTCCGCCGACAATACAAAGGTCGATCCGGGCGTAGTCGATGGTCTCTTCCTCAATCACCTCTCGGAACGCCCATTTCGTTGCCCACTGCTCGCCAGCGGCGATTGGCAGGTTGATGTGCCGGGAAAGTTTCCGATAGCTCGCCGGGTTCTCTGACCTGATGGGGTCTTCAATAAAGAACGGCTTGAACTCATCAAGGTCCTTGCACATCTGGATTACGTGCGTGGTATCGATGCGGGTGTGAACGTCGAAGCAGATCTGTATATCAGGGCCAACTGCTTCGCGCACCTGACTCATCTGCTCTACTGCGATCTTCATGGACTCCAGTGGTTCAAGGACTGATTGGCCCTTTGCCCCAAACTCTCCGCCAGTTTCTGGCTGGCCCCAACGGACGAACTTCCAGCCATCGTCAACAAACTCTTTGCAGTTGTCTACCAGCGCTTCAATTGTCGGTCCCTGAGCGTGTGGATAGCAGATCACCTTGTCTCGTACAGGTCCGCCAAGCAGCTTGTAGACGGGTAGATCAACTGATTTGCCTTTAATGTCCCACAGGGCGATGTCGATAGCACTTATGGCGCATGCGTAGACCTTGTCCGCAGGAAAGAAGCCTCCACGAAACATTTGCTGCCAAATCTTCTCCGTGGACCACGGGTCCTGCCCGATGACGATTTCTGAGAGGTGTGCGACTGCCTGCTCAATGGCTGCACCCCAGAATCGAATACCAATCTCTCCGATGCCTGAGATTCCAGCGTCCGTGTCGACGACTACGAAGTGGTACTCCGCTCCATCGGCGTCCCTGACCGGATAAGACTTGAGCTCTGTGATCTTCAATTGAGGACCTCCGCAGTAACGCTCTTTCAAGTACAAATGTTGCGTAACCGTACTCGTGGAGCGTTGTGTAAGCAACCCCTATTGCAGTTCTAATGCACAGGTAAGCAATCGCTAACTTATGGCCAAATCCCGACCCGGTATTCCCTAGAGGGAAACGGCGGGGAAGCCCTACCGTCTTGATTATCTTCACGGCGCACGGGTCGTCGTGTCCCTTACTGTCTTGATGTTTCTGGAGGCCATTATGCGAGTTCTACTGTTGGTGCTGAGTCTATTTGGAGTACTGGCGTTAGCCACTAATCTTCCGGTCAGCGTGCTCGCTGATGATGCTCCTCCAGATAGCAGGCAGCTCATCGCTCTGGATACATTTGCGGTAGGGCTTTCGGAAAACGATGCTGCAATCGCAAGGTCCAGCATTCGAAACGTTGCAAACGCACGACCGGGCGTAGATCTCACGCTAATGCGTTACGGAGTCACTCCCGGAACGTTCTCCAGGTTCGACTACGGCTCATCGCAATTGACCGAGGGCATCAGCGAGTTCGAAGCGCTGATGGCTCCGACGGGAGCGAGTGGTAATGGTGACCAATTCCGCGCCATTGCTGCGTCGTTCGATTATCTCGCGGACATTGAAGCGCCGGCCGGCAGTCGCCTTACAATCATCACCTCCGATGGAATGGATGAGGGCGCGTCTGGTGGTCGAGAGCGTCTACTTTCCCTGGTTGATCTGTTTGCCAGCCAAAACTGGATGATCGACGTGTTGATTCTGCCCTCAGCTACTCAGGACTCACGAGTATTCCTGGCAGCGATTGCAGAGCTGGGTAATGGAGCCGCCTACGATCTTGGCGACATCGGTGGACTCTCTTCGTTCGTCGCAGCTACCAAGGACTTGATCCTCGAGCCAGTTATCCAAACCCGGTTGAGCAGCGGATCTGAGGCACTCGGCTCAATTGACATCCCGCCAGTGACCGATAGCGTCGTCATCTCAGTAGCACGCGATTCTGCTGCAACTCGGGTGGACATCTTCGATCCCCGTGGTGCAGCGTTGTCCGAGCTTCGCTCCGATACAACGATTACAGAGACTGAACTTTCGGTGATATTTGAAGTGGTTGAGCCTGAGGCAGGGCAGTGGATTGCCCGTGCATCTGGCTCACAGGGCTCGCTGCTTATTGGAGCAGAGTTGACCAATAGTCTCCACATTACGTTTGATGAGCTAACCGTGCCTGTGGGCGAGCCTGTCCTGTTGTCTGCAACAGTGCTAGACGGGCAGGGAGTTGCAGAACTTTCAGGAGCGTCTGTTGAGGCCACTCTGAGCTCACCGTCAGGCTCCTCAGTCCACATTCTTCAGGATACTGGTGCCGCAGGTGACGAAGTTGCCGGCGACGGCGTCTACTCAGCACTTGCACCAGAGTTCACCGACCAGGTGACCAGTGGTGTTTCATTGGTGCTCCGTTGGGAGAACCTGGATGCTGAAATCACAGGACACGCCGTTCTCCAGGCCGAGCACTTCCCGCAGCTTCAGGTAACTCAAGTTTCACCAAATCCGGTGAATCTGGGCGATGAACTTCTGGTTGCAGAGATATCGATCTCCAAAGGAGAGTTCCCGTACCCCGTTTCGGCTGATCATCTGAGAGTCGATGTCCTGTCTCCTGATCGTCGGCCGCTGACATTCAGGGTCATCGCCATCGACAGCGATTCCAGTGGCAAGTCGTGGAATTTCGATGTGCTTGCAGTGCCAACGGCAACTGGAGCGCACAGCGTTGTTGCAGTCCTCTCCGATTCGTATCTTGATCGCCCATTCGGATCAAGTGAGTCAATTTCTGCAATCGACGTTGGAGTCATTCTGCCTCCGGTCATTCTTCCGGTGCCTGAACCAACATTCATGGAGCGCATTCCAGTGTGGGGCTGGGTGTTGGCAGGATTGGCCATAGCGGCCCTACTTGCCTTTGCGGTGAAGCGATCACTTGAAGCTCTGCATCCGCTTCCCTACGGTTATCTGTACGACGATTCCGGGCGAATGCTGATCGACTTCCGTCGGGCACGTCTCTCCTGGTTCAAGCGAACGTTCTCTCGCAACAGGGTGCCAACGTCTACATTCCCAGATCTGGCGGTTGAGGGTGGAGAGTTCATCTTCAGCCAGAACAGCGTAGAGCTTCGGACCAAAGAGCCAGTTCCAAACCTTCGGGTCAATGGCCGACCGGCTGGGACGATGACCAGACTTGTCGATCAGATCAGGCTGGGGATTGGCGGCAGGCTGGTTACCTTCAAGTTGAAGCGACCAACCATTGATAGCTTGTCAGCCCAACCCGGCGACTAGACATTACGGAAATCCATAAGAAGGGTGCGGTAGCAATTACCGCACCCTTCTTGCTTAACCCACTTAACCCAGCAGAGATACCAGTCGTACCAACGCTGTTGTGGCGCTTCGTTGCATGGTCATTGCTCGGGCGTATCTAGCGTTGATCTCCGTTACGTCCTGAACGTCTTCTGATGCGATCGCGATGTGGTAACCCGACTCGTCTCTCGCGGAGATGCACAGGCCGTAGTCGCTGTTGAACAGCTTGCGGGCGTGATTGGCCATCTCGAGTGTTGCTGCCCCACCAGTCATATCGCCGGCAGAAAAGGTCTGACCACCGGGGACTTCAACAATGCCATCAGCGTTTGCAACTAGCGACCCTTTGAAGGATGCGGTGCCGATACCCGGCTGAATCAAATGGGATGCCAGCACGCCGCCTGATATGCCTTCGATAACCCCCAACGTCGCTCCTGAGCTCGCCAGAAGCTCGCTTGCTCGATTACCCGGTGTCTCCTCATCAACGCCCCAGATCGCGTCTCCAATTTTGGCTCTGATCTCTGACTCCATTGGTTTAATGAGTTCCATCGCTTCAGTCTCATCAGGAGCACGGGCGATCATCCGAAGGTGGATGCCATCCTGATGCGCGTAGATGCCCAGGTAAGGGTTCTTCTGGCCAAATAGTCCGCTCAGCAACTCATCAATTCCGCCCTCAGTGATTCCGACGGTCTTTAGGGTCCGAGTAGTTATGGCACCCACACCGGATATCCGCGCCAGTTCAGGCCCTACGGTTTCCGCCCACATCCGCTTAATTTCTCTGGGTGGACCGGGCAAGAGGATGATGTGAGTATCGTGTTTCCTCGCCCACCACCCAGGGGCGGTTCCCTGTGGGTTGGGAACTGTCTGAGCGGATGGAATAAGCGTCGCCTGCTTGACATTGGTCTGCGGCATATCGATTCCCCGAGCGGCAAACACACCTTCCAACCACTCCAGAAGAACAGGGTCAACTAGCATCTCTTCTTCGAGGGCGACGGCGACTGCCTCCCTGGTGAGATCATCTGACGTGGGGCCGAGACCGCCGGTAGTGATGATCACATCCGATCGCTTGATCGCCTGAGTTATCGCATGGTTCAAATCTGCGATATCGTCACCAACAATGCCTGACCACCGAACGGGGATACCTGCTTTGGAAAGCTCCTGAGCAAGAAATGATGTGTTGGTATCAACGATCTCCCCCTTGAGCAACTCATGGCCAACGGCAATTATCTCTGCGTTCATGGGAGGAATCGTGCTCCTGTTTCTGTATATGTCTGGGGATATCTCAGATGAATATCGCCCAATTCCGGATAAATAAAAGACCACGTTATTTACGTGGCCCTTTGTTTACTTGCTACCCAGCATTATTTCCAGATCTACTGATCCACGAAGGATTGGTCACTGAAGAATTCAAGGACCTGTCGTCCCCATTCAACATCCACCTCTGCAATGTCTGGCTGCTCCATCGCTCGGACGTAGAGACCACCACCATCAGGACTTTCATCCCCGATGGCGAGGGTGACATGATTCACCTCAGTCACACCATTAGATAGTGCGCTCTCCAGGCGGATATCCAGGTATGGAGACTCCGGAGTGATTCCAAATATCTCAGCGGTGGCATCATCAGCGGTGCGTGCCACCTGCGCAACACCGCGAAAGTCAGGGGCGGCCATATGATTCAACCACGGCTCCAAGCCGTCAAAGTTGATTGGTGTTGTTCCGGTGCAAGGAACGTCATTCCCTACTGGAACGTCGCATTCAACCCAACCAAGATCGTCATGGTATGCAATACCCCTGACAACGTCATTCCCTTCAAAGAAGAGAAGTTCGGTGACCTGGCTTGGATCCATCGAGTAGCGCCAATCTGGATACGGAGGCTCATCAACCAATCGGCTGATAACTTTGCCCCATGATGAGTCAACAAGCACCATCTGTGGGAAACCAACCATCCGGGCGTACTGACCGCCTCCATTGGGAGTGAGATCACCAAGCTCCATGGCAACGATGCTGCCGTCACGGAGTGTCAGATCCACTATCAGATCAGGATCAGCGAGTCCAAATAGAGAGTCGTCTTCAACGTCCTCAACAAGTACCCGCTGGATCTTTGGACCACCCAGAAGGAATGTCATGCCACCAAAGCGATCATGGCTCACGGGAATGTCAGTCAGATCTGAAAAGTACCAGACACGCTCTGCAGGTCTAATTGAGAATTCCGTTACTCCCAGCGGCGTCTCTACGCCAATGGAACGAATATCGTCTGGGGCCAGAGTGTAGAAGAAGGGCAGGTCTGGTCCACTTGATTCAGCTCCAGTATCTGATTCAAATACAAAGACCGCACCAACTGCGACCCATGCCAGTAATGTGACAAGTGTTAGAGATATTCGAAGGTACATTTAAGGCCTATCGTCTGCGCCACCACGATGCCACGCCAATGGCACCGAAGAGCACTGGCATGAGCAACCAACCAGTCCAGCGGATGAAGTCTCGTTCGGTCTGGGTGAGCACCAGCTCTCGGAAGACTCTTGCTTTGGGTCGGGTGGATATGAGTTCAAAATCTTTTGCCAGCCAGTTGACAGAGTTGGCCAGAAGGTCACCATTTTTTGCCGAAGAGAAGAAGCTGTTCGTTCCAAAATCAACATCACCAATTAGTACGATATTGGTCCGTATAAAGTCTCCATCATCATCAACTTCGGGAGCTCGGCTCAGTTCGGCAATCGCTTCAACTGCTACAGCAACCGGCAACGGGCCGGGCTGGTCAGTCTCAACGTTAAATTCAACGGAGTCACCGCTCTCTTCCCAACTTGCGAGCGTGGTCTGGGCCAGGATTGTCTGTCGCAAGTATGGCGTTCCATTGTCGGTCAGGGGCACAGTGCTATCGTCAACCGTCCGCGCTACAAACGCTGCTCCAGGCATGTAGATCACGTCAATAGGGTCGGTGATCTGATGACCGGCGGTGATCTGGCCGTTTGATTTCTTGATCTGCAAAAAGTTGGGGTTTGGAGCCACGAAGCTGGACGTGTCTATCATCTGAGATGTGCCGATGGTCAATCCGTAGCGACCAATAACTTCTCGCCAGGTGGCGGGGGTGTCTGGCTCAAGCATGAACAGCACTGAACCACCGCGTCGCATGTACTCAAGGAGAATTGAGATTTCGTCAATCCCCATTGTGGTATCGAGATCAGTTTGTGGGCCAGCAAAGACGACAACTGCCGGCAACGTCCCGGACCCGTCAATTGAGCCCTCTAAGCTAAGAATTCGGCCCAGTTCCTGCATGGTGGCTGAAGCAACTGCGTAATTGTCTCTAATGATCGCCTGAAGGGCCCGGCCAAAACCGCCCGTGCCGTCTGCTGAGTCCGTGATATCAGATTCACCGTGTCCGGTGATAAAGAGAACGCCTTTTTGTTCAATTTGGCTAACGATCAGCAGCGCAGTTGAAATATCGTTCTCGTTGAATACCTGAGGGCCTGATCTTGGGTCATTGCCTGTAACAGTTTCAACTCGACGAGTGTCCATGCCCTCGATTGAAATTGAGGGGGTTACAGAGACACCAAACTCAGCTGCAAGATTGGGTTCCAGATCCGGATCTATAAGTCGAAACTCAAAGCCATTTGATGACCGTCTACGGAACTCATTCAGAAGATCCTGTGTCTCCTGCCACGAAGCCGCTCCCGCAGGAGTATCAGTTACAAAGAATGCGTTGGCCCGAATTGGCTCTTCGACGTTGTTCAAGATCGCCACGGTCTGATCAGACAGAATGAACTGCTTGGTGGCCGTCGTGTCCACTCGCAGCCATCCCATCGGCTCTGGTCTTTCGGCAAGCCAGAAGACTAGCCAATTGAGAATGGCTGAGATTGCAATAAACACAATCACAAGAATTACGGTATTTGCGCCGTATCTACCCTTGCGACCGAATATTGCGCTGCCAACGGCTCGCCATGAGATGGCGGCGTCAATGAGCAGCAATACAGCTCCAATACCAAGCACAAGAAGTCCGGCACCGGCAAGGTCACGGATGAATAACCAGACAATCGCTCCAATAAGGACGGCGCCAGCACCGACCAGCAAAAGCATTACCTGGATGGAAGCAACATTATTTCGGAGACGGCCTACAAAGCTAAAGTCGCTTCGGGCGTCTTCGGGCAGCGGTCGGCTCATCGCCGATTGATCTCGATCAACCATCGGGGTCTAGCGCCACCTTCTGGACTGAAGTAATACGACAGTAAGAAAAAGAAACACTCCGGTCATGCCCACGTAGTAGAGGATGTCACCAAAGTTGATGATTCCCCTTGAGAAATCAGCAAAGTGACCGCCCTGAGCAACTGCGAAGTTACTAACGTCAAAGGTCTGGAATGAACTGCCAAGCTGGAAGCCGTTTAGCACCTGCGCAGCGGTTCCACTCAACCGTTCCGCAACGAAGTCAACGACTGTCAGTCCGGTGAGGGTGCCAGCCGCCACAACAAGGGCCACCAACTGGTTGGAGGTGATGGCGGATGCCGCCAACCCCACCGATAGCGTTGTGGCGCCGTAAAGGATCATCCCAAGATATCCGGTGTAAATAGGGCCGGTGTCTGGGACACCAAAAATGAACAGAACCAGCACGTAGTAGAGGGTGAGCGACAACATGATGACCAGCATCAAGAATGAGGCAATGAATTTACCCATCACAATCTCAAACTCTCTGACCGGTGATGTCAGAAGCAGTTCAAGTGTGCCAAGTTTCTGCTCCTCTGCCAGCAACCTCATAGTCAGGGCAGGGGAGAGGAAGATCATGAAGAAAATTGCGCCTGCACTAAAGCCACGAATACTGGCCTCAGAGAACGCATCGGATACGGAAGCCACAAAGAAGAACCCCGTGATGGCCAAGAACGCGGCAGCAACCACGTATGCCATTGGCGACGAGAAGTACGTCTTCAATTCTTTGTAAGCGACGTTCCAGATGTTGTTGAGGGACTGACTTATCGTTGAGCCCATAGCCTGTAAGTGTTATTCCCCCGCGTTTTCATCTGTAGTGAGCTCAAGGAAAATCTCTTCAAGGCTCATGGGAATCATGTGCATGTTGGTCAGGCCCCAGCCCTTCTCAACAATTGCTCTGGCGACATTCTCGGTAGCTTCCTTGTCTGGTCGAGCATCGATCACCAAAGGAATGACGCCTTCGTTGTTATTCCGATTCGCCGCTGCACTCTGATCTCGCCTTGCGTCAACAATCATCGAAAGATCGCGCAGGGCGGAGACAATTTCGCTGAAGTTGTCGGCACCACGCACAGAGATCTCAATCCGCTCAGTTCGGCGCAATCGCTCGGACAGATTGCCAGGTTCGTCATCTGCCACCAATCGGCCATCGTGGATCACGAGGACTCTTTTGCAGATCATGCTGATTTCAGGAAGTATGTGGCTGCTGAGAATGAGCGTGTGCTCACCGCCAAGCTCTTTGATTAGTGCACGAGTCTCAACAACCTGAGCCGGATCAATACCAATAGTTGGCTCGTCTAGGATCAAAATGTCAGGCTCATG
>CAUZJA010000092.1:0-10218 GCA_963579925.1 Dehalococcoidia bacterium
TGACAGGAGGAGTGTGGCTACGTGAGTCGATTTAATATCTAGCGGACTATGGGTGATGCAACCCATAGCCCGCTAGATATTGCACATAGCGATGGCAGATATTGCGATATGTTCCCAATGTGAAACCACTGCAACATTGGGGGACGATACCTTGCAGTAGTGGGTGATACCTGCCCAATCCATCGACTGGAATGCACTGAAATCGCAAGGTTGTGGAGCGAAAAAAATGTCCCGAATCCTGGTAGTAGACGACGAACCAGACGTTCGAACAGCGATTTGTATGCTGTTGGAAGAGGAAGGTCACTCCGTCATTGAGCTCGCTGATGGTAGAGATGTGATGGATTTCATTACCACTCAGGGTGTGGATCTCATTATGCTGGATCTCTCCATGCCAGACACGGACGGATTCAAGGTTCTTGAGGCCCAAGCCAGCGACCCGAGGGTTGCCGATATCCCGGTCATTGTGGTGAGTGCCAGGGGGCGTCCAGATGATAAGGCTCTGGCGAAGTCTCTTGGTGCCCTGGATTACGTCAACAAGCCCTAGGGTGAAGGTGAGATTGAGTTCCGGGTCAATATGGCGCTGGGCAGTATTGAACGCAAATGGGCCAAAGACAATCAGAAGGTAATCTCCCAGAAGGAGAACACGGAATCTGATCGCAGGCTGACCGCTGGTTCAGCGTCGCTATCGGCCCGAAAGATTGCTCCACCTACTCCTCCGGTTCCTCGGGCTGGTCCCGGCGCGCCCCCACGCGGACAGCGGCTGCTCCTACCGCAGTTGGACCAGTGCGCCGTCGCCGCCCCGTTAGGCGAGTAGTTCGCAGGCCACGTCGCCGCGCCGCCTGATCAATTCTGGTGACCGCCAGATCGTATTGGCTGGTGTCTTTTCCTGATCTGGGCTAACAATCTGTAGCCGAGCTACTTATCGCGATCCATGAGATACGGGTGAATCCACCCATGTAAATAGGCCCTTTGGGCGCGGACTGATCATCGCGGATAGCCGTAAATAGATGTGACGACCCCCGCTTACGATCACTTCATGGCACTCGCGAACCAGAAATCGTCTTCCAAAGACCGTTTCTTTAATGGGTGCGCCAAGGGGAGGACGCGGATGTCTAGAATCCTGATAGTTGACGATGAACCAGATGTTCGAATGGCGCTAACTATGCTGGTTGAAGAAGAAGGTCACTCTGTAATTGAGCTTGATGACGGCGCAGACGTGATTGATTTCATTACCAATCATGGCGCTGATCTTATTTTGCTTGACCTGACGATGCCGGAGACGAATGGCTTCCAGGTGCTTGATGCCAAGAGAAGCGATGACAGATTGGCAGACATACCGGTGGTAGTTGTGAGTGCACCGGGACGTCCTGACGATCGCGCTCTGGCAAAAGGCCTGGGTGCCGTGGACTTTGTAAACAAGCCCTGGTCCCCGGGAGAAATTGAGTTCAGGATACGCGTGGCGCTTGAAAAGGCAGAGCGCAAGTGGGCTACCGATCACAAGCGGGATCTGGAGGCTGGACCTGTGGTTGACACGGCGCGCAGATCGGCAAGCCATTCAACCTCAACGTCTGCTCGTCAAATTGCTCCACCAGACAAGGCGATCGCTAATCTGGGTGAGAAAATTGCTGCTGGTGCCCCTCCAGTCCGTCCGCGAAGACGAGTTATACGAAGACAGCGTCGGCGTACAGCATGAGTATTTCCGCGGTTGAAGCCGTCCAGTAAGATACTGGCGTGCACCCGGAGCGGTACAACTACCCAACTTTCCCGATCGATATGCAGGCGGCCGATTTTGCCGCGTTCGCCGCTCATCTGCCCATTGGCTCTGCAGCACCTGATGGCGAGCTGATTGATGCCGCAACGGGCGAGATTACCCAACTCTCATACCTGTGGTCTGAGAACCCTCTGATGATCGAGTTTGATTCCGATACCTGACCGTATTGCACGTTGGCGGCGCCGGCGTTAGACGACCTTGCCGAGCAGTATCGCGGTGAAGGAGTGGACTTCATCTTTCTCTACACCAGTGAAGCTCACCCCGGAGACGCGTGGCCACACCACAACGATATCGAAGAGAACTTAAGCCGCGCCCGGCAGTTTGTGAGCATCAACAACTTGCAACGCAGAATGATGGTGGATTCGCTGGATGGAGAACTCCATCAGGCCTACGGAACCCTGCCGAATATGTCTGGATCATAAATACCTCTGGTGAAGTGGTTTATAAGGCAGACTGGACCGACGCTCGAGCGATTGGAGCGGCGATCACTCGATTACTGCCCACGCTGACGGGCAAAGAGGGCGTTGATCTGCAGAGCCCCATTCCCCCACGCTCAAGCAACGGGGATGAATTCATGCAGGGACTCCTGGATGTACCGGGCCCACGCGCCGGAAGAGAGTTCATAGAGACGATTGAGGCTACATCAGACCTGCAGGGTGGCGTCGCAATGCGCCAATGGCTAGCGGATCACGGGAACCCCATCGACTAGGCATTGAGAATTTTTGGTGTTCCGAACGCGCCATCACCGGTTTCGGGTCTATACTTCCGCCGACAAACGCATCTATTTACCGCGTCCAATCCAGATGTACACACTACGCGAGAGGGAAGTCCTGCATGTTTATCGTGATGGTCCAGTGGAATGTGAAACCGAACAAGGTTGATGAGTTTCTAGAAGCGTCCAAAGGCGATGGACGAGGATCAGTGACTCATGAGTACGGCTGCCACCGGTTCGATGTGCTTCAGGACAGCACAGACCCCACCCGAATCGGGTTCACCGAGGTTTACGACTCTGAAGAGGCCTTCAACGTCCACACAACTCAGGAGCACTTCAAGGTCTGGGCGGAGGCCGTGAAGGATCTGCACGATGGAAGCCCTAAGGTCTCCAAATGCCGCAACGCGTTCCCTAATGACTACGCCGTATGGCCCGCCGCAATATCCGGCCGGGATGAGAGTTTCTTCTCCGGCAGTCTGCACATAATCCACGCTGCGCTCCCGGTGCTGGCAGACAAAGTGGACGACTTTATTGAGGCGGCGACGTTGGATGCGCTGGGTTCAGTTCATCAGGAGCCGGGCTGTCACCGGTTCGACCTATACCAGAACATTGAGAACCCGTCGGAGCTCTGGCTCTACGAGGTTTATGCCAACGCCGAAGCTTTTGAGTACCATCGGCAGACGCCGCACATCAAAAAGTGGGCAGACTCGGTCAAGGATTGGTACGACGGCGAGCGTGCTCCAGCTATCCGCGGTACCAACATCTGGCCACCAGACGACTGGAACTGGTCAACCGGCAAGCCAACGGCATAGTTTTCGGACGACCGCGAGAACCTTTATTCGTCGAGTCTTGTGCGCGAGCCATCCGGGGCCTGTCGAAGGGAGGCGGCATGGACCGCACCCGCTCAATCAACGCTCGGAATTAGGCGCGTTAGTCGTGCTCTTGATCGAGGTTGATTTCGGCCGCTCCCACATATGAGCGGCCGGGATCAACCACGAACCGTCCTCTCACAGCCTCTCTTCCCAGCAACATTGGGAAGCTCATTCCGGCGCGGCGGGTGAGTGTGAGATTTATTGGAAACGTCCGTTCACCCACGGTGACACTGGTGCGGATTACCGGTCGAACTTCTTTGTGGCCACTTGAGCTGGTGATGCTTCGATGGCCGCTGAGTGGTGCTTCTAAACGGCGCTGAGTGGAGCGACCACGGCCAGGGTTTACAGTAAATCGGACGTGTGGCTTGCCGTCACGCTCCACTTCTCTGATGTTCCATGCGCGCAGTGCAGAGAACATAGCTCCCGTATCTACCTTGGCCCGAACAATGGAGATTCCCAGTTCGGGCAGCGCCACCCGTTCCCGCCACCCGACAACTGGCAGGTGGCGACTGCGGAATCTGCCTGATTCGCCCTTGAGCAGTCCGCTCTTCTCTTTTCCTGTTTTGCTACGTTCTGGCGTCATATGTGATTGGACTACCCGCTAAAGGGCGACGTCTGCATCCGCACCGCTGGGAGGCACGCTTTCTTCAATGTTCTTGATGATCGCTTCAGCCACGTTCACGCCGGTTGATTCTTCTATCCCTTCAAGGCCGGGTGATGCATTTACTTCAAGCACCAGAGGCCCGCGATCGGATCGGATCAGATCAACACCTGCGATGTTCAGGCCGAGTACCCTCGCTGACTCCGTGGCCATGCGCCGCTCCGTGTCGGTGAGATCTACATGCTCTGATTTCCCTCCGCGATGGAGGTTTGACCGGAATTCACCAGGCGCAGCGGTGCGCATCATGGAGGCAACCACTTCATTGCCTACGACAAAGACTCGAATGTCCGTACCATTGGCCTCCTGGATGTATTCCTGCACAAGCAGGTTTGCCTCAAGCTGCCTGAACGCCGCGATCACGGACTCCGCCGCTTTGTGTGTCTCCGCCAGCACCACACCAATTCCCTGGGTACCTTCCAGCAGCTTGATGACCACCGGTGCCCCACCAACTGATTCCAGCAGACCAGCTGTATCTCTAGTCGCGTGTGCGAATCCGGTCACCGGCAGGCCAATGTCTGAGCGTGTGAGCAGTTGAAATGAGCGCAGCTTGTCGCGGGAGCGTGTGATTGATTGGGACTCCACGGCCGGGAACACACCCATTACTTCAAATTGTCGAACCACCGCGGTACCGTAAAAGGTATGTGACGCGCCGATTCGGGGAATGATGGCGTCAAAGTGCAGCTCTTCTCCCGCGTACATCACGCGCGGATTCATAGCCGTGATGTTCATGTAGCAACGCAGATAGTCGATAACGACTGCTTCGTGGCCTCTTGATTGCGCGGCTTGAACCAGACGTCGGGTTGAGTAAAGAGTTGGTCTTCTGGAGAGGACACCGATTTTCATGGCGATAGCCTTTTTGGCTGGGGCACAATTTCAATGATGAAATTGGAGTTACACAAATGTAAACCCGTGTGAGGTCGCCGTATATGCCTGTTTATCGGAACGAGCTCGATGTGGTCTAGTTACAAAACAGCCAGCGTACGCGCTTTGGCCACAAGGGATAGTGGATCGCGGTACCTATCAGCAGCAGCGCCCAGTAGATCCAGAGTTCGGCCCATGCCATCGCCGCTACAGGCCCGAAAACGGTGAGCGGCCAGCGGGCCAGCCCGTCAATCGCCAACGCGGGGCCGATCCCAAAACCAGCGAAAATGGCGAGATCCACAATCAATCGCAGCGCTAGGTTGGCTTTTAGTAGGGGGCTACGGGAATCATGACGTATTTGTTTTTTTGAGCTCTTCACGCCATGGACCACCGGCCCGTTCACCGGCATTTTCAGCATCGCCATCAATGCCCATCAATGAGTTGCGAGCGTCCTCCAGCTTGAAGACGAAATTACGCACCTCATCGGATTTCACCTTGGTGGTGCGAATCTTAAGTTGCGCGGTGGGACTCTTGACCACAACAACTCGGCGACCAGAAACGACGTAAGCGATTGTTGAGACGATGCCGATCAGCCAGAGGACGTCAGCAACATTATCGGGCAGGATTATGCGCGCCATCGCACCAAGCAGCACAGTGATTGTGCCCAGAATGAGCAGCTCCGTGTGTCGCACGAAACCGATCGATATCTCGTTGATTGATTCCAGTGGGATCTGTGCAAGGTTCGCAGTTCGGGTCAACAGACTCTTGGGATTGAACTGCATCAACCGATAGTTGGAGAGCCAGAGGTGTTGGTTTCTGCCGAACCCCTGGATGAGGATCTCTTCCCCTTCCTCAAGCTCAGTCTCTGGAATTGGCGTTGTGGCGAATGTGTCAGCTGCGTCCATCTACTGATGGTATGACCCGGAAGGCCGTTTGGGTAGATGTGAATCTGGCATTTTCAGGATAGGCAAGGAAGTCGAATAAGGTCGAAATCCGGCTCGAAATCATGAGGCAACTTTTGGGTGCATCTCGGTACGATCTTTGAATCATCCGGGGGGGATATCCGCATGCAGTTGATCAATATCAATATGAATACGATGACTGAACTCTATCGAGGGAGCAGTCGTCGTCTCACTGTCCTAATACTGGCAACTTTCGCGAGTATATTGCTGGCGGCATGTTCCGGCGCTGACGGCGGTGCGGGTGAAACCGGGCCTCAAGGGCAGACAGGTCTGGCCGGGCCACTCGGTGAACAGGGACCGGACGGCGCGACGGGGCCAGCAGGTGCACAGGGTGAACCGGGGCCCGCTGGTTAAGACCACTGTTCTTGATCTGACGGGGCCTGCAGGTCCCGTAGGGCCCAAAGGAAACTCCGGCGCAACTGGCTCGCAAGGTCAATCCGGTCCGCAAGGGCTTCAGGGAGATGCAGGCGCAGCGGGTTCTACAGGCTCAGCAGGTGCTATCGGCGCTCAAGGTGAAGCAGGCGTCGACGGACGAGATGGTGAGCCAGCGGACTTTCGTGATAGATCAAGACCACCTTCGGACCACACCATTGCGGTAGTAGATCAGGGTCCCCAGATCGGATTTCAGACAGCGGTCGCAGTCGGCGGCGATGGTCTGCCTGTGATCGTCTATCGTGATGAAGCCACTCGAACGGTCAAGGTTGCCCACTGCGGCACGGAGGATTGCTCTTCCGGAAACACTCTGACCACTCCTGATGATCGTGACAACGTTGGCCGCGGCGCATCGATTGCTATCAACGTCAGCGGATTCCCAATAATCAGTTACAGAGACGGACTCAACGGATTTTTGAGAGTGCTCAGCTGTGGAAACTATGAGTGCACAGAGGGAAACCAACTCACTGACGCTGATGAATCTGGCTCAGTCAACTCAAAAACGTCGATCGTGATTGGCTCAGATGGGCTCCCGGTCATCAGTTATCGAGACGCCAGCGCCGATGCATTGCGTGTGCTCCACTGTGGTGATTCGGACTGTTCGGGCGGAAACACACTTGAGCTCGTGGATGACTCTGGAACGGATGGCAATGATTCATCTCTGACGATTGGGGTCGATGGCCTGCCAGTCATCAGCTTCCTGGGAACCAGCAGCAGCGAATTGGTCGTCATTCACTGCGAAAATTTCGCCTGCACGACGCGTGGTGAACCGGTGCGGATGGACCAGAGCGGCGTCAATGGATTCGACAGTTCTATAGCTATTGGAGCTGACGGTCTTCCTGTGATCGCGTATCGAGAGGTTTCCAACGGAGATCTGAACGTGGTGCATTGCGGAAGTATCGACTGCGCCGTGGGCAATTTGGTCACGGTTATAGACGATGATCCCGATGTGGGATTTGATATCTCTTTGACGATTGGCGCGGATGGTCTTCCGATCATCCGCTACGCAGATAGAGAGCTCAGCATCTTGAAGTTTGTGCATTGCGGAACTTTGAGGTGCAACAACGCGAGTTCAGTCGTTGTGATCGATAGCGAGAGAACAGTGCTTGGACATACCGCGATTACGGTTGGGCGAAATGGACTTCCTATCATCGCCTACCGGGATGAAACGCTGGATGCGCTGAAAGTTGCATACCTCAGTAATGCGCTTGGGGTTCCATTCTTTAGACGCCGTTAGGGACTGAGTTTTCTGTCCGCCAGATTCACGCGAGGTGGCAGATGTAGATCTGCTCTGTGCTCTCCTCGGAGAGTGGCGATTTGTCGAAGCCGCCGTATGCCTCTTCGACGACCATTCCGGCGTCTTCAATCATTACGAGGGCCTCGGTGGGGTAGATGTAGCGGATGACCACGTCGATGGTGGTTCTGCTTAAGGTCACCCCAGAGTCGTCTATCTCCTCGAAGATGTGCAGGCCGTGGTTGGTCTGCGTTTCTGGGTCCCACCGGTCAACGACCCAGAAAAGCACACGGTTTCCGGTGATCGGGTGCGACACGTCCTTGTAGACGTACGGGAAACCCTGCGGGCCGTAGATCATGTCCTCGTTGGGGACGAAGAAGTTGAAAGCTATACGGCCGTCCGGTTCGGTATGTGACGCCAGGGTTCGCAGCGTTTGAAGCTGGTCTTCCGGTGTGAGTGCCAGTAGCAGAACGCGGGCAGGTGCGAATACGAAGTTGAACTTGCGCTTGAGGTCCAGCGTACGCATATCGGCGTTCAGGAGTTCAAGATTGCCCGAAGTGTTGCCGAGGTCGGCCTGCTTTCGCCGCGCTACGTCCAGCATTGGCTGGAAGAGGTCGATTCCCACAACGTCGATACCGGCCTGGATGATGGGTAGCGACAGGCGTCCCGTTCCAGCGCCAATTTCAAGCGCAGGTCCGCCAGTTTCTTTGGCGAGCTTGGTGTAGAAATCAACGTCGATGAACGACACTGTGGAGTACGCGATGTCGTACCAACGCGCCCATGCGTCGTAGTTCATTTCGTCGGGCGATTGCGTTGTCATTCCACTATTTTTGCACAGTGAAGCTGACACCGAATGAGTCAGGTCAGCGACATGTGGAAGGCCTTGTGGTGGTGGCCTCTAAAAGCCGCCCGGCATGGAGATCCGCCGAGCCACTCGCTCAGGCTTTCGCTGCACTGGCGCGTCCGGCACTGGATTCCATTGGAATCCACGGCAGCCGCATGGGCTGTTGCCGCAGATGTTGCCGCCAAGGTGTCGGCCCAGTTCGTGGCCGCAGGCGCAGATGTGCATTGGGAGTATCTCCAGTCTGATCAATCGATGTAGTGAGTTGATCAGGTGGAGGGCGATGGACTCTAGGGGATTGAGGGGCGAGTCGGGAAGATTTGGACGCGCCGATAGACGAGCTATCCGGTTGAACGGAATGGCTCGCCTCGACGTGTTGAGCGTGCATTACTTGTCCCGAGGGTACGAGGAGCTGAGGGTTGGGTGTTCTGGAGACGACCGTGGGGAGGCACGTGCAACGTGCCGCTACGCGGAGGGGCCAGATGCCGGGGTATAGCGCTCAGACCTGGTATGGGGTTCTATTTGGGGAGGTTCCCCGATGCCTGTGTGGCGGAGAGGTTCCCGTTATTAGACGTTTCGGCCGATTTAGGCGACAGTCAAGTGAAGACGTCTATTTGGCCCTCCGCTTGTTTATTCCGCGAAGTGCTTGATACGCGGGTGTGAATCTGGATGCGATATGTTGGTTGCCCGCTATTGGGACCGTTCGCTTGAAACGAACTGCCGTCGCCGTTGGCAGGCTAGGGTATTAGGGCTCCTTAGCCCCTCGGGAATTGTATTTGCGAAATAGATTCGTTCCGGGCGATGTGCACGTTGTGCCTAGAGTCGAATGTTAGAGCGTATGTTTTATGATGAGGGACGGGCGGGGAGTTGTCCAGTGGTGGATGGCGAGTGGGGCAAGTGCAACGTGCCGCTACGATTGCAGAATTTCGCGCTGCGCCAACACTCGTGCTATCAGTGGCTTCATGCCGAGGTCTGTGGCGATGGTGATGGCTTCGTCCTGGAGTTCGGTGACCTTTTCGCGATCGCCGTCTTCATTGCGTTCAATGAGAAGCTCGGCGTAGTCGAAGCTTGTCCAGCCAAGTTCGGGGCGGTAGCCGGCGTTGGTGCAGAATTCGAGGGCTTCCTCGAAGTGCGTCACGGCATCATCCGTGTTACCAAGGCCGTGGGCCAACATTCCCAGACTGTAATCACCAGATACTGGGACGCTGCCGACGAGTAACATCGTTTGGCGGCTCGCGTTCAGGGATTCGTAGGCTGTTGTCATGCCCGGAATATCACATTCGTGGATTGCCAGGAAACCCCGGGCGATGTCAACAGCCTTGTTCCTGAATATCGGACCACCGGCGGACTCCACTTCTACCAGCCGTTTGCGAGTAATTTCGAAATCTTCGTCCAAATCGTGGTACGCCGCGAGGAGTGCGAATCCCGGTGCGGCCAGAGCAATTCCCATCATCGATATCAGAGGTACTTCGGTCAACGCCTCTCGGGCCTCTTCGGCATCTTCAACAAGCAATGTGATGAACGCTGTAAAAGGGATGAGGCTTGCTGATGAACCCTGCGTAGATGGCGCGATCTCGATGGATCGCCGGTTGGCCATATGTGCTCGTTCCCAGTTCCCCTTCGCGACGTGTGTATACACCTCGCATGCGGACGCCAGAACTATCTAGGTTTTATCCCGACGCTTTTCTGCCGCGTCGAGACAACGGGTGGCATACTCAAGAGCCAGGTCAGGCTGACCCATCACCACCGACGCAAAGCCTGCCCATAGCGACGCCCGGGTCGTTGCGGTCGAAGTCTCATCAATCCCCGGAGTAGCCAGGGCCTGGGTTGCATGTGTGAACGCATCCTCCCACCTCATATGGAAGCCATTGA
>CAUZJA010000093.1:0-10177 GCA_963579925.1 Dehalococcoidia bacterium
GGATAAATGCAGTGATGAGGAATCCAGCGGCCATCATGATGGACACCACAACGTACGCAGCTTTCGGCCCGCCAATCCCGTAGATGAGTCCACCAAGGAATGGCCCGGCAACGTTCATCAGGCTCATCGCCATGGCGTTTAGAGCAACGGCGTTGCCAACCCGATCTTTCCCGACGAGTGACGGTATGGCGGCCTGTCTGGCTGGCATCTGAATCGCAAACATGGCACCCTGCGCTACCGACACAAAGAACATGTGGATCCAGTGAATTTGATCGGTGAAAAGCAGCGCTATAACAACGCCAGCCGCCAGTACGTTGACACCCTGGGCAATCTGGATAATCAGCCGACGATCCATGCGGTCGCCCAGTGCTCCTCCAAACAGAGATACAGCAAGCATGCTTGGAGCGAAACCCATGGAGACTACCGCGGTGATCTTAGCGCTGCCGGTCATATCGAACACAAGGATGCCGCGGGCGATCATCTGCATCTGGAAACCGCCCATGGTGAGCAGCATGCTCATCCACAGAATGCGGAAGTCGCGGTTTTCAAGCGACTCAAATGTCCGGCCCGACCAGGTGCGCAATCCAGCTGTGAAGCCAGATTTCGGACGCGCAACTACAGCGTCAGCATCGGAAGATTCAGATGTCCCGCCTGTCGAATCAGGAGGATTACGGAGTGCCAGCAGATATCGCTTTCTGGCGCCGTACGGATCGGCGTCTATCGCGTTTCAGTATAGACCTGTGTGCAGAGGGAGTTCCTAGCGCGGCAAAAACGGTCCGGGCGTTATCGGAACGCCTGTCGCTTCTGCCAGCCAGTCTTCTTGAACCGTATGGTCGATGAACCCGCGTCCCTCGTTCTTGTACACGCCAGCTTCACCAGCGATAGCACCCATCAAGTCGTTCGCGGCGCAGATTTCGCCACCCGTGCAGGCAATCATTGTGTTCGCCTGGATGTCTGCTGCACCCGCTGTTGGGTCGAACAGACTCAGCGTCTCAAGCGCCTCGTTCCACTGGTCGCTATAGGTGCGTTTGAAGTCGTTGTACTCCTGCATCGGGTACGCGAATGTGTCGCTCGCTCGGCCCGGCGGATCTGTCAGCAACAGCGGCGTGACCACCAGCAGTGACTTCACATCTGGCCTCAAACTGGCCACCAGCGCACCGAGGTCGTTGCCCGCAATCGCAAGCTTTGAACCGTTCACTTCTGGTTGACCAAGAAACACGTCGATTGCCCGCAGGCTGTCCGCCACCACTGACCGCCATATGTAGGAGCTCGCACCCGGCAGTCCATCAGTCAGCAGGCCGGGGTAGGCGGCTTGATAGCCGGAATCGGCAAGTCGTTGCCCGCGATGACATGGTGCGAACACCGCGTACTTGGCGCTGCGCTCACGAGCTGGCACGCCAACTACGCTCGCGTAGCCCGGCGCCTGAAACAGCGGCACAAACGGGCCATCGCCACGTGGCAGTGTGAGATACGCAAACAGCGGATAGCCGCCAATGCCCTCGTACCACACGGCATATACAACGCACGTTTCGTTAGACCGCTCCGGCAACTCTTCTATGCTTACATTAGAGTCGGATAGCGCGGCTACTTCGTCTTTTACCGCCGCCCAGTAGGCGTTTCGATCAGCGCTCATCCTGCGCCTCCAATCGCACTCGGGTTCAGATGTGAGTCCATGAACGCATCCACAATCGCGACGTGGCCATCTCCAGTCCCGGCGTCGTGGCCGCAGTTTTCGTAGCTGTAGAACCGCTTGTCCGTACTGCCAATTTGGTCGAACACGGCGAACCCGGTCTCCGGCGGCACAACATCGTCCTGCAGGCCCACGCTCACGATCATCGGGCACTTGATTCTGTCCACAAAATTATGAATATCGTGCAGATCAAGCGTCTCGCGCACGGCGAGTTCGTCGTCCGGATGGATGCGCAGGTAGTCGTTGATCTCCTCGTACGGGTACGAGTGCGTCATCTCTGCCGAGTCCATCATGGAGCACAGATACGGCGCACCAGCCGATCCACACGCCACCTGATCTGATCGTAACGACGCGACCAGCAGCGTTAGTGCGCCACCCTGGCTACCGCCCTGCACGCCAATGCGTGTCTCATCAACCTCGTCCAAACCGGCCAGGAAATCGAACGCCCGCACTGCATCCATGTAGAAGCCGCGATAGCCGTACTCTTCCCGTTCGGCGATGTTGTGCGCCAGCAGGCCCGGGTAGCCGGGATTGAACACCCTGTTGCTGCGGAGTTTGCCTCGCGGCGCCACAGAGAACGCCGCATACCCACGCAACGCCAGATCATTCGGCAACTTGGGCTCGCTCACATACCCCGGCACAAACAGATAGCCGGGCAACTTGCCCTCGAAGTTTCGAGGCCGCGCATACCAGCCCGCTATCTCGATGCCCTCATAGCTGTCGTATAGCGCCTCGAACACCTCAATCTCATCAGTAGATCGCATCTCATCCAGCGAGAGACGTGGATTGAGCGCAACGGCATCCGTCGCCGTCAGGGTCTCCGCCCAGTACTGGTCGAAATCAGCAGGCTTCACAACGCTGCTCGTGAACAAACTCGGGTCTGATGTTGTCATGTATTAACTCCCGGCCCGGTTTTATCCGGTATGCCACTGAAGCGTCAACTGTGGATATCCCGTGTTCTGGCTAGGCCATACTGAGGCAAAACGTCCTGTTGGCAAATACCCGAAGTTCGGGCACAAATATGAAAATAACTGGCATAACAACGTTCCACGCCTTTGCAAGCGGCCGGAACAACATCTTTATTGAGGTGGCAACCGACGAAGGCATCACCGGCGTTGGCGAGGCCTACTCAATTGGCCCGGACCGCAGCGTCATCGCCATGATTGAGGAGATGTCGCCCTGGTTCGTAGGACAGGATCCTGGCCGCATCGAGTGGCTTCTACGGCGTGCGAAAAACACCATGCGATTCCCCCTGGGACAGGTCGCATGGTCGGCGCTCTCAGGTATCGACATCGCCCTTTGGGACATCGCCGGCAAGGCCGCAAACGTCCCGGTGTTCAAGCTCCTTGGTGGCCCAACACGCGACAAAGTGCGGGTTTATCACGGCATCTATGGCGACTCGCTTGAGGAGTTGGCCAATCAAGCACTCCAGCTCTTGGACGAGGGCTACACAGCGTTCAAGACCAGCCCCGTTCCCGGCAATTGGCGCGAGATTCCGTGGGCGCAGACGCTGCGTGCCGCCGATGAGCGCATGGCCGCTGTTCGCAAGGCAATCGGCGACTCTGCAGACCTTGCTGTCGACGTCCATACAGCGATTCGCGAACAAGGCAAGTCTGTTGAACTTGCCCGCGTAATCACGCCCTACAGACTCATGTTCATCGAAGAGCCGGCCGGGGCCGAAATCATCGCCTCCACCGCGGATCTCCGCAAGGAATTTCGCGTAGCGCTTGCCACTGGCGAAAACCTCTACGGCCTCTCCCGCTACACCGAACTGATGGACGCCGATGCTGTGGACATCATTCAGCCAGACATCCTCTGCTGTGGCGGCCTGCTGGAAGCCAAGAAGATCGCCGCGGTTGCGGAGGCCCACTACATCACCGTAGCGCCGCACAACCCGCTCGGCCTGCTCTCCACCGCTGCTGGTGTTCACCATGCCGCTAGCATCAACAACTTCGCGATCCTTGAATGGCACGGCGACCACCGCAAAGAGAAGGCAAACTTCATCAACGAGCCGTGGGAGCCGGTGAACGGCCACTTTGAGTTGCCGACTCAGGCCGGAATTGGCATGACGCTCAACCATGAGTTCATCGCCGCCAATCCGCCCCAGCAGTGGGACCGTGGTTTCGCGACCTACCAAGACGGTGCTCCCGGATTCCTCTAAGAACCAATCCATCCCACTCCCATCTCACCAAATGATTCGAGAAGCCGCGAGAAACCCAATGAAGATCACAAACATTGAATGCCTGGTAGCCGCCGACGATAAAGGCGGGAATCTGGTCTACGTCCGCACCAACACAGACGCCGGAATCTACGGCATCGGTGAGGTGTATCACGTAGGCCCAGACGCAGGATCTCCGCACTGGGTTGCGTATTTCGAAGAGCAGCTCATCGGTCGCGACCCAACGGAGATCGAGCGCAACTGGGCGCTCTGCTACCAGGGCGCGCGCTTCCCACTTGGCTCATCCGGTATGGCCGCGCTGTCGGCCATCGATCAATCGCTGTGGGACATCACGGGCAAGGCGTTCGACAAACCCGTCTACGAACTCATGGGCGGCGCTGTACGGGACAAGATACGCGCGTATCACGGCATCCACGGCGCAACTGCAGCGGAATTGGCCGATGACGCGCGCAAATACGTCGATCAAGGCTTCGCCGGCCTCAAGGCCAGCCCCGTCTCGCCAAACTGGCGCACCATGCTCTGGAACGATGTCCTCACCGACTCCAACGCTCGCTTCAAAGCGATTCGCGCAGCCGTCGGTGATGACATCGACGTGGGATTCGATGCCCACGCCGCTATCTTTGAGCCCATCCGCGTACTGGAACTCACGGACGCGCTCATGGAGTACCGCCCCTGGTTCATGGAAGAGCCGATTCGCATGGAGAACCGCCACGAAATGGGCCGACTCCGTGGCGAGATGCCATGCCCTGTCGCCACTGGCGAGTGCCTCTACACCAAGTTCGAGCTGTGGGATCTCGTGCGTGAAGGCGGTGTAGACATCCTCCAGCCAGACGTCTGCATCGTCGGTGGCATTACGGAGATGCGGAAGATCGCATTCATGGCAGAAGGCCACGACCTTATGATCGCCCCTCACAATCCCATGGGGCCGGTAGCAACACGCGCCAATCTGCACATAGACGCCGCCACCAACAACTTCCTGGTGCAAGAGTACAGAGATCCATCGCCCACGGAGGCAGTCTCCGTCACCCCCGTTGCGAAGCCAATTGACGGCTACTTTGAACTGCCAGAAGGCCCCGGACTGGGCATCGACATCGTAGACTCAGAGATGACCTCCCGCCCGTACAAGGCATCGTGGCACCGTGGCGACCATGTAAACCCGGATGGGTCGATCGCTTACATCTAAGAGTGGCGCCTGCCAGGAGCACCAAAATTGAACCTGATCGAACGTGACGCCCTGAAAGCAAAGATCGACGCCGGAGAGATTTTCAAGCTCGTTATGGTCCTCGGCGCGTGGGCATATCGGGCCAAGCACATCCCGGGCTCACTCAACATCGATGATCCCACCAAGATACTCGATCAGCTTGATCCTTCTGAAGAGATCATCGTCTACTGCTCTGACTTTAAGTGCCCCGCTAGTAAATACGTCTACAAACTCCTCACCGAAAGTGGATACCAAAACGTCACCCGCTACGCCGGCGGCATATCAGATTGGGAAGAGCACGGCCTACCAATGGAAGGCGAGTGGGCCGAGTAAGTAGCCGAGCTACTTTTTGCTGAAGAGGGCAGCCGCTAAGCGTATGAGTTCACAATATGCCTTACGGTAGCGGCGGGTCTAAGACCCGCTCCGGGAACGCATACGCGTGTGCACACACCACCACTATCAACCGCTGAAGAGCGGGTCACAGACCCGCCGCTACCGCGTGGCCCCTACAGCTCTCTCGCCAGTTCCTGCCATTTTGCGGCTGACTGACCCAGCAAAGCGAGCGCGGGCGTAGCGAATACTGTTGCACCAAGCTTCCGGAACTCCACCAACTGGTTGAATGCATTGGGCGCCGGGTGCGTAACGGCAGAAATCTTCCCCGCAGCTACAGTCTTGCTCACGACTTCATCCAGCGCCGCATCGATCACGCTCTGCTCCGGCATCCCCATCGAGAGCGCCATATCGGCCGGTCCCAGCCACGAAGCGTCGATGCCATCAACTGCGATGATCTCGTCGAAGTTCTCAACCGCCGTTCCTGACTCGATGAGTGCAAACAGAATCGTGCGCCTGTTCGATTCAGAGTAGTACTCAAGGATGTCTGAGAATCCTGTGCCGTACTCGTTGTTCCGGCCAGTTCCGTAGTTGGAGCCACGCTCACCCTGGGGCGGGTACTTGGCCGCATCAGCGGCCTTCTTCGCATCCTCAACGGTGTCGACGTGCGGCACCACGATTCCCATTGCACCTGCATCAAGCATGTGCAGGATGAGCTGAGGCTCGTTCGCCGCGACACGCACCACCGAGGCCATTCCGTATGTCTCGGCGGCACGAATCATGTTCTCGATCTCGGGGTCGCTCATTGAGCCATGCTCGCCATCAATGAACACCCAGTCGAAACCCAGCGAACCAATCAACTCCACCAGGTGCGGTGAGTTGATGTTCAGCGCGGCGCCGATCGCGGTTTCGTCTTTTTCAAGTTGCGTCAAAATCCGATTCTCACGCATGTCGAATACCTTCCTGGCGTCTGCTGTTGTCTTTGGTTTCTTCGATGGCAGCTTTGCTGCGCTGTTAGCCCCGGCCGATGTACGGCATCTTCGTCGCCATGATGGTCATGAACTGGATGTTCACCCCCAGCGGTAAGTTGGAGATGTAGAGCACCTGCTCGCCAACGTGGTCCACGTCGAAGCGAGGCTCTGGCACCACTTCGCCGTGCGCCTGCAACTGTCCGTCCGTGGACCCGGCCGTCATCGGTGTCGCCGCGTTTCCAATATCGATCTGCGAGCACGCTATGTCATACTTGCGACCATCAAGCGACGTTGAACGTGTCAGTCCGGTCACGCCGTGCTTGGTTGCCGTGTACGGCGCAGAGCCAGGCCTTGGTACGTAGGCTGAGATGGAGCCGTTGTTGATGATGCGACCACCCATCGGGTCCTGATCCTTCATGATGAGCATTGCTTCGCGTGTGCAAAGGAATGTGCCGGTGAGGTTGATATCGACAACAGACTGCCATTGCTCAACTGTCAGCATCTCTAGCGAAGGAGCGCTGGCACCAATACCGGCGTTGTTGAAGAGAACGTCCACTCGGCCAAACGCGGCCATGGTCTGCTTGAAAACGTTCGCCACGGCGTCTGCGTTACCCGCATCGGCTGAAACGGGCAGCGCGTTTGCAGATGCATCGCCCGCAAGCTGAGCCGTCTCTTCCAGTGCGTCCAACCGACGTCCTACCAGCGTGACGTTGTAGCCGTCGCCCAGCAACGCCAGCGCCGCGCTACGTCCCACACCGGAACCGGCGCCCGTAATAACTGCAACTCTCTTATCGGCCATTTATCTCGACTCCGTGATCTATTTGCCTTGTTTGCTGAGTGGCGATTCTACAACGACGGCAAATTATTCCTAAGTAAGCGAGTGACCACTTACCCCGCTGGTCGGAAACTGCCCCCAATTCCTACCAAATCCTCAAGGGAACCACTTCCTGTTGAGAGGTGTAATAAGAGTGATGGACCAAGACTCCGGCCCAGTACGGGCAGATACAGATCTTGATGAGGGCAAACTCATTGAGCTAGTTCTAGACGGTTCAGGCGCGTCATACGATTTGCTTGTGAAGCAGTGCCAGGAAGTTGTATTCCGCGTGGCATGGCTACTCCTGCGGGATAGCGATGCCGCTGAAGATGCGGCTCAGTCTGCGTTCATTAAGGAGTACCACGCGTTCAATAGATTCGATAGGAAACGACCATTCAAGCCCTGGCTACTCCAGATCGTCAGCAACGAAGCCCACAATATGCGGAGATCAGCCGCGCGCCGCACCACGCTGGTGGAGAGCGCCGGCTACAACCAGGATTGGGACGCTGCAGTCGAGTCGCCGGAGTCACACGCTGTGCGAGGTGAACAGAGCGAACGCCTGCTGGAGGCCATCAGCAAGCTGGATGATCGCGACCAGAACGTGCTTCATCTCCGCTACTACATGCAACTTTCGGAAGCGGAGATGTCCGATGCGATGGCCGTGCGCAAAGGCACCGTCAAATCGCGTCTCTCACGTGCGCAGAAACGTCTCAAAGAGCTTATCGACAGCGATTACCCCGATCTCGCATCTTCAATGGTCAACACCGCGGCGAGCGAACTCTGATGGCCAGCCAGAACGTCCCCAACCACCTCTTCGAGCAGTGGATGCGAAAAGCTGTCGACTCCACGCGGTATCCAGACACGCCACCGATTAGCCGCAACGTCATGATCCATATCGTCTCAGACCAGAGCATCGCCCCCGGCCAGCAATCTCGATCGCGCTACAGGTGGTTCCCCTTCCACGTATCACGTCCAATAGGAATGGTAGCTGCCGTTGTGATCGCTACACTCATCGTGACGACTATTGCATCACCTTCAGTTCGAACCGGCATGCAAACGTTCTTTGAAAGGATCATCCCGTGGTAAGTCGCCGATGAAGCCAAATAGCTCCGACAACCCGGTAGGGGCAGGCCCCCGCGCCTGCCTGCGGCACCGATAACAAACACAGGAGGCAACCAATGCCAGAACAAAAGACCCTAACCGGGAACCATCAAAAGCGCAGCACACATCGCTTAGTGATCAAGCGCGCAACCGCATTTCTCACGACGCCGTGGATGACCACTACAGCGCCACCGCACCCGGCCTCTCTGGCGCACATGAACTCTGGCCCAAGCTTCTGGACGGAGCATCAGGGCAAGATCATTCTGGCCGTCATCCTGATCCCGATTCTGCGGATCATCTCCACCTACATCTGGGGACAGCGCTATTAGCGATATGTAAGCCTCTCAGTCACTGGAGGCTTTCACCAACTGGTAGCCGCCGGGCTCGCCCGGCCCTCCGCTGCATACGAGACATGTTTCCGTCACCTCGATAACAGCACATGCCGAGATGGCAGATTCGCTCGTCAGCCCACCCGCGTACCATCTCCGCCCCCTTATCCTGTATTCTCCGTAATGCTCGCCACTAGCGTTGAGCATCAAGTATCGCGTGCAATTTCCAGAATTCGCTGTGAGGGATTTTAGCTTTGACACAGTCCAGTCAGGATGACCAGATCGCAGACGTCCTGATCATTGGCGCGGGCGCGTCTGGCGCTGCGGTGGCGTGGAAGTTGAGCGAAGAGGGCTTCAACGTGGTCTGTCTGGAGCAGGGCCGGTGGGTTCGCCCGGAGAACTACGTGACGGGTGATGCCGATTGGGAGCTGCGACAACTGACCGACTGGGCGTTTGATCCCAACGTTCGGCAGCGGCCGGAAGACTATCCCGTAAATGACAAGAACTCGCCAATTAGTCCGCTGATGTTTAACGCCGTTGGTGGAAGCACGATTCACTGGACTGCGCACACTCCACGAATGCATCCGTCTGACTTCCGCGTGAAAAGTCTCGATGGCGTCGCCGATGACTGGCCTTTGACTTACTTTGATCTTGAGCCGTTCTACGATCTCAACGACGAGATGATGGGCTGCTCTGGGATCTCTGGCGACCCGGCAAATCCGCCACGAAGCCCCCGGCAGATGCCCCCGCTGGGTCTGGGCGAGGATGGCAAGAAGCTTGTTGATGGGTTCGAGAAGCTTGGCTGGCACTGGTGGCCTTCTGACTCGTACGTGAACTCCGTCCCGTACGGCGATAATCGGGGCGCCTGCAACTACTGCGGCCCCAACGGCCTGGGTTGCAAGGTCAAGGCGAAGGCCTCCACAGATATCACCTACTGGCCCCACGCAATCGAAAACGGTGCCAAGTTGCGAACGCGCTGCCGCGTCACTCAGATAACGGTCGACGATGAGGGAGTGGCAACCGGCGCGGAGTATCTTGATCGCAACGGCCGGCTGCGTCATCAGGCTGCGAAGTCCGTAGTGCTTGCCGCGAACGGCGTCGGTACGCCTCGACTGATGCTGATGTCTAAATCAGACGCTCACCCGGAGGGGTTGGCGAACAGTTCTGGGCTGGTCGGCAAGAACCTGATGTTTCATCCGTACGCCTTGGTCATGGGTGTGTTCCCGGAGTCGCTGGAATCATGGAAGGGCCCTCAGGGCAACATCTTCATGAGCCAGGAGTTCTACGAGACCGACCCGCGCAAAGACTTCGTACGAGGCTATTCGTATCAGATCATTCGAGGCAGCGGCCCCGCATGGCAGGCGCGTGGCGGCATCGATAAGCCCCTACCGTGGGGCGAGGGGCATCACGAGGCATTTGCCAGCAAGTTTGGCAAGGGAATCGGCATGGCCGTCATCAGCGAAGACCTTCCGGAAGAGCACAACACCGTCACGTTGGACGATCATCTCGTGGACGGCTCAAATCTTCCCGCACCCAAGGTCGATTACACGCTGAACACCAAC
>CAUZJA010000094.1:0-10092 GCA_963579925.1 Dehalococcoidia bacterium
ATCCTCAAAGAGAACGCGCTGACCAAATTCTTTTGTTAGTTCCTGTGCGTAAAGCATGGGGCCTCAGGATCTCGGGCGGGGTGACCACCGGTGTGTGTATCGTAGAGATTCTGCGGACGCGCGCATGACGGTCCTGCGGGTGCAGAAGTGCCATGTAGTGCGCCCACGGACTGTATTGGACCGCGGGCCTGCCTAAGCAGTTCGTTGTGTTGCGTCTGAGATCATCTGAGGCGGCGTTATTTTGCCAGTGGGATTATTGAACGTATCCATTTAAGAGTACGCCTCACCCGACCCGAGGGGTAGTACTATCCCACTACTTATTTCGTGGATTTCACCACCCAACACGTGTCAGCCCACGGTAGTACTATTCCACCACTTCTTTCATGCAATTCGCCGCCCACCATATGTCATCCTGAGCGAAGGCGGCTCCGCGCCGAAGTCGAAGGACCTGTCTAGCGACAACGTGGATCTCCACGTCAGCCCACGAACGGACAACAAACTTGAAAATCGAACGAATCGAAATCTACCCCCTGGAAGCCACACTGGACGAGCCATTCGGCTGGTCGCAGCGATGGACATCCACGCGCCAAACCACGGCAGTGAAGATCGTCGCTGATGACGGCACATACGGTTGGGGCGAGAGCGGCAGCCCTATGGCGATGGAGGCCCTCTCCAACGAGCTCATCGGTGAAGACCCAACCCGCACGGAGTACCTCTGGCAGAAGCTATTTAGAGTCATCTACCAGTCGCACGGCTATGGTGGCCCTGGCATGGATGCCATCAGCGCATTCGATATGGCCCTCTGGGACATCGCAGGCAAAGTGGCAGGCAAGCCCGTCTCCGAAATGCTGGGCGGCGGCGGTCGCGATCGCATTCCCGTCTACGCAACCGGCCTCTACTACCTCAAGGACGACTTCCCGGACAAGCTAACGGCAGAAGCAGTCGGCTACGCAGAGGCCGGGTTCACTGGGATGAAGCTGAAGGTTGGCGGCAAGACTGTCAAGGAAGACATTGAACGCGTGCGCCATCTTCGTAACGTACTGGGACCAGACATCCACCTCATGATGGACGCCAACGAGGGCTACGACGTGAAGACCGCTATCTACGTTGGGCAGGCGCTCGGTGACGCAGATCTATCGTGGTTCGAAGAGCCCGTCGGTTCGCTCGACGATGCTGGCAACCAGGAGGTCCGCCGCAACGTTCCGATGCCCATCTCCGGCGGCGAAAGCCTCAGTACCCGGTATGAGTTCGCCCGCCGACTCGCAGACCGTACTTTCGACATCATTCAACCCGATATCGTCCACGGTGGCGGCATCTCAGAGATGCACAAGACCGCCAACATGGCCAACGCATTCGGCGTGCAGTTCAACCCGCACTTCTGGGGCACCGGAATCAGCCTCGCCGCCACACTCCACGTCTGCGCCACCCTGCCATCCAACCCGCACAGCATGGCCCCACAGCCCTACGTTAACGAATCAGTTATGGAGTTCGACCGCACCCCGCACCCCATCCGAGAAAACCTCACCGATCCGATCTTCGATCAGACCGACAGCCACATCTCAGTCCCAACAGCACCCGGACTGGGCGTCGAAGTCATTGAATCCGAGCTGAAGCGATTCCAAACGGGCGCAGAGAAGGTCGTTGTCTGGCATTCGTAGCGTGCGCTGCAGGGGCCGACCTTCGTAACCACGCACCAATTACGCGCGTCGTCCTGAGGCTCCACGTGAGGATCTCATCCCCACCGTGGACGTACGCGAACGCGTCGATGACCCCGCCAGACCCTACGGCCGCACCACAGTCCCATCGGCCCGTCGGACGTTGTCGAAGTGCCCGCCACCTTCGTGGTTGTGCGGGTACTTCGCTGCCAGTTCTTCGTTGATATCGATGCCGAGTCCTGGCTTGCCGTTGGACCACATGAACCCATCTCTGATGGTTGGAGCGCCGGGGAAGATCTCCAGGATCTTCTCGCTGTAGATCGCCTCTTCCTGCACCCCAAAGTTGGAGATGTTCAGGTCGACCTGCAAGTGCGCGGCCTGTCCGACCGGCGACACGTTACCCGGCCCCTGGAATGCCGTCCGAACGCCCATCAGCTCTGCCATGGCAGCGTACTTTCGAGCCGGAGTGATACCGCCTATCGGCGATAGCCGCGTCCGCACGAAGTCGATCAACTTCCCATGAATCAGAGGAACAATTTCCAACGGGTTATTGAATATCTCGCCAATAGCCATCGGCGTCGCGCACTGCTCTCGAACGCGCTCATACCAACTGCCTTCGTGTGGTGGCAGCAGATCCTCAAGATAGAAGAGTTTGAACTGCTCAACTTCTTTGGCAAAATCGACCGCCAGAATCGTTGGAAGTCGCTCGTGGACGTCGTGGATCAGTTCCACTTCCCAGCCAACATTAGTCCGAATACGGTCCATCAGAGCGATAGCCGATCGCATGTATGGCTTTGGCTCATACACACCCGTTCTCTGCGCGTATGCGAAACGGTCATCGAACGGCTCTGTCTTCTGCGTGATCCACTGCGGGCCGTCCTGCGGATGACGACCGTGTCCCTCTCCACCCGACGCGCCGTAAGTGGCAAATCCGGGTGTCGCCACCTGAATCCGAACGTAGTGGTAACCCTCTTCGACGAACGAGAGAGCCTGCTCTTCAACTTCTTGCGGCGTCGTTGCCGAGGCATGTGCGTACACGGCGGCGGCTTCACGAGCCTTGCCGCCAATTAGATCATAGACCGGCATTCCGGCGACCTTGCCCTTGATGTCCCAGAGCGCCTCGTCAACGCCACTGAGTGCGTTGTTGAGGATCGGCCCGCTCCGCCAGTACGACGAGACGTATGCCGACTGCCATATGTCCTCAATATCGGCCGGATCCTTGCCGATCAGGAATGGACGAAGATAGTCCTCAATGGCCGCCTTCACAGCGCGCGGACGTGTTCGAAGAGAGGCGCAACCCAGGCCGTAAAGGCCTGGTTCTGATGTCTCAACCTTGACCACCGTGAATCTGGAGCCCGGCTCCGGCTCGGTGAGAATCGCCCTAACGTCTGTGATCTTCAGGTTGCTCAATTGTCTTCCTCAGCCCCAGGAAACCTGGCTATTTGACTGCCGAATGGTTTGTCGTCAGTTCAACGCACGGCCAGATCGGTCAGCGCCTAAATCTTCACCATCTTCTGCATCGAGCGTAGTTCGCCGTGCTCGTGCTCAAGATCCCAGCCGCGGCCATAGTCACTGTGCGATACCTCCGCAACGTAGATGTTGCCGTGGGAGTCGACTGCGATGCCGTGCGGCGAGTAGAACCTGCCGGGCTGCGAGCCGTAAGCCTCAGTACCAATACGCGCGATCCGATCGCCATTAGTGTTCAGCACCGTGACACGGGGGCCAAGGTTGGTGCCGATGTCGTTGCTGGCGATACCGCTGAAGTACTCGCCAATGTAGATCAAGTCTTCCGCGCCGCGAGTGTCGATGTAGATCGCCGCTGCTCGTGACATGTTGACCACCTGCATCACGAACTCACCGTCCGGGCTGAACTTCTGAATGCGGTGGTTCTCACGGTCCGCCACGTACACCATGCCCTCGCTGTCAGTCGCGATGTTGTGAACAATGTTGAACTGCCCCGGGTCAGTACCAGACTCACCCCAGGTCTTGATGAGTTCGCCACCCTCGTTGTATTTGTGAACAGAGGCGTTGGAGTAGCCATCGGCCACGTAAAAGTCGCCGTTCGTGGGATCAACCGCCACATGTGTTGGAACGCTAAATGGCTCACCGCTCATCTTTGGACTGGGCTTCCCCGACACGCCCAGCGTCATCAGCACCTCACCCGATGGCGACATCTTTCGCACGGTGCTATCGCCGTTATCGACACACCAGAGATTGCCGTCGTTAGCCACCGTTACACCGTGTGGGTTCTGGAAGATGCCTTCACCCCAGTGATCAATCATGTTGCCGTCGGTATCGAACACGATCATCGGCGACGTGCCACGGTTGAAGACATAGATGCGGTCGGTAGCATCCACCGCCACCGCGGTCGCCTCTTTGTAGAACCAACCCTCAGGAAGGTTGCCCCAATTCGTGCCGGAGAGCTCGTACTTGAAGTCTCCCTCGCCCATGATCGGGCCCTGAGCACCGGGATCGTCTGGGCGGTGTCCATCATGCGGAAATCCAGATTCAAGCTGCTCAGATACTTCAGACATATTAGATATTTCTCCCTCAGGGCGTAATCGAATGTATTCAGGTGTAATTCGGCACTCTAGCACGAGCTAATTCAAGAATCACGGGCTTGCCCGTTATCAATTCGGAGTGACCAACTAACGTACCCGTGCAAATTTCTGGATTGTGCCGGTCCCTCGTTCCGCGGAATAGATATTTCCACTCGAGTCCGCGCCGATGCCGTGGGCGCCGCCAAGGCCTGTCTTCTTGCCCTCATGTTCGTCACCAAACTCAGACAGAATGTTGCCATCAAGATCTCGAACACTGATCCTTGGATGGCCCAGCGAAGCCCGTCCCTCAGCCAGGTAAACCAGGTCATTCTTCCAGTCCATCCAGACGTCAGATGGGCGGCCTCCGCCCTCCCACATCGTGATGAACTCGCCTTCGTTCGAGAAGACCTGCACCCTGCTGTTCTCCCGATCACACACATAGACCGCCCCGTGCCGGTCGACGCCCAGATTGTGCGGGCAAGCGAACTGTCCAGGCTCCGTACCCGGGTCACCCCACGTCTTCAACAGATCGCCGGTGGGCGAGAACTTGTGCACCAGGAAATTGGCATAGCCGTCAGAGACAAACATCTCACCATCTGGACCAAGCCCAAACCCGGTTGGCTGGTTGAACGGCGAGCGCAAAATCAACGGCATCCCCCAACCACGCCTGCCCCACGGATACTCCTTCGGCAGCTCAAACAGAAGCTGTCCGTCAGGCGTGTACTGCTCCACTGAGTGGCGCTGGTTATCGACCAGCCACACGGTGTCATCAGGAGCGATGAATACTCGATGAGGCTGGACGAACATGCCCTCACCCCAGCACGTGACAAACGTGCCATCCGGCTCGAATATCAGCACCGGATGGTTGCCACGATTGAATACGAAGACCCTTCCGTTGGAGTCCGTATCTACTGACACCACTTCAGCCAGATCGAAGTAGTCCGGTATCTGCGCCCAACCTTCAACGTGGTCGTATCTGAAATCACCTGTGCCAAATGCCATGTCGTCGGCTCCTTAGTCGCCAAAACTAAATAGAAGTAGAAGCGCTCAGTCCAGTGGGCTGAGCCGGGTCGCTGTGTTGTACTCGCTCGCCAGTTGAACAAGTTCCTCATACGTGGTCCCATCCAGAGGCACGCCTGACGAGAGGCGCTCTTTGCGCGAGCGAGCCTCAAGCTCGCCCGGATAGAGAATCTCATCGAATCCCTCAGCTGGGGGCGAACTCTTGATCCATTCGGTCATTTCGTTGATCTCTTCTTTAAGAGTCTCAACCGGCATGAACGCCTCCACATCGATTGCGATGATGAAGTGGCCGTTGCTCACATCCCCGCGCGTCGTGTTCTCGCCCATGTCTCTTGAGTATCCATTGCGGGACAACATTCCAGACATGATCTCCACCATGAACGACAGGCCAAATCCCTTGTAGCCAACCGGACCGCCAAACGTTCGCACTGATCCGCCCGCCTTGACCTCATTGGGATCAGTAGTTGGTCTTCCATCGGAGTCCAGCAGCCAGTACTCCGGGAAAGGAACGCCAGCGCGCTGATACGCCCTGATCTTGCCGCCGGCATGGACGCTCGTCGCCATATCCAGCACAACTGGCCCCTCGAAATCACTCGGAAAACCAATCGAAAGTGGGTTTGTGCCCGTACGCCCCTGCGCACCGCCATATGGGGCGACATTGTGAACCGGCCCGCCAGAGTTGGCGCAAACGATGCCGCCCAAACCTGCCTTCGCAATCATCTCCGGGTACGTCCCAACACGCCCAATGTGATGCACATTCTTCGCACCCACCGCAGCGATTCCGACAGTCTTTGCCTTCTCGATTGCCAACTCGGTCGCCTGATACGCAGTTGCATGACCGAAATTCCGATGCCCATCAATCACAGCGATAGCGGGCTTATCCAGCAGCACCTCAATCTCCGCACCCGGCACGATATAGCCCTGCTTGATCTGGTTCACATACCCGGGAACGGCCATCACTCCATGAGACTCATGCCCGGTCAAGTTGGAGTCAACGATGATGTGCGCAGTTGTGCCTGCCTCACCTTCAGGAGCACCAGTCGCCTGGAACACCTCAGAAATCACAGACTCAAGTTCTTGTGCACTCACGTTTGGCATCGGCATCTCTCAATCCCAAGCTTTCCAGCCACTATCGCGGGGCGAGTGTACTCCCGCTTCACAGGCGGTCAAGTTTGATAATGTGCCACTCACCACCTGATCAACGCACTCTGGAGCCACCCACCTTGAGCCCAAACATCGTCTTCATGTTCAGCGACCAACAGCGATACGACACGCTGGCGGCCTACGGCAACGACTGGATTCAGACGCCAAACCTGAACAAGCTCGCGGAGCGCAGCATTGTCTTCGAGCGCGCTTACGTCACCCAGCCGGTGTGCACTCCCGCGCGTGCCTCAATCCTCACCGGTCTCTACCCGCACACCGCCGGCCCAATCGTGAATCACATCCCGCTGCCAGCAGACACGAAGACGTTTGCCGAGTATCTGCCCGATGAGTATGAAACGGCGTGGTTCGGCAAGTGGCATCTCGGTGACGATACCGTGAAGCAGCACGGCTGGAAGAACTGGATCAGCTCCGAAGATGGCCACCACGAGAGCTACTCAAGCGACGAGTTGCCCCTGAGCGACTACCACCGATACATGGAGAGTCGCGGCTACAAGCCTGAAGGAACCGCGCCACAAGGACGCGCTATTTTCACGTCGGGCCAGCGGTCACAAATGCCGCCGGAAGATCAGATGTCCCACTTCCTGGGCCGCGCTGCGGTCGATTTCATCGGCCGCAACGCCGATAAACCATTCGCCCTTTTCCTCAGTACGTTCGAGCCACACTCCCCCTACTCAGGTCCGTACAACGAGCTCTACGACCCCGCCGAGCTCCCCGTCGGGCCAGCCTTTCTACAGCAGCCAGAAAGCGCATCCCTCTACCACCGCACTCGCGCCTCGTACTACTCGAAGTTCCTCACCGAAGGCGGATCGCGCGATGATCCCTATATGCGCGAATACCTCCTCGACCCGGATCTGACGCTCGACTCCGAGCTCGACTGGCGGGTACTACGCGCCAAGTACCTCTCCAACATCACACTGGTCGACGACATGGCCGGAATGGTGCTGAACGCGCTGGAAGCCAACGGACTCGCAGACGACACCATAGTCGTCTTCACAAGTGAGCACGGCGAGATGGCGGGCGACCATTGCATGCTGGAAAAGCGCTCGCTCTACGAAGAGTCGGCCAGAGTCCCGCTGTTGATGCACGTCCCCGGAATGGATGCAGGCACACGCACCGTCAACGGCAACATTAGCCAGGTAGACCTGCTCCCAACCCTCCTCGAACTAATGGGCGAATCCGCGCCAACCGACATCGAAGGCAAATCAGTGGCCGCCACACTCGAGTCCGGCGGCAACCTCGAGTCCAACGATGTCTTCATGGAATGGAACGGCACCGGCGGCCTTGCCGATCGCAACCTGGGCAGCGAAGACATCAACCTGCTCAACACCGCCCCCTGGCGTGGTGTCGTCTCCGGCAACTGGAAGTTTTGCTACTGCCCCACCGACAAGAACGAGCTATACAACCTCGCCGACGATCCCCACGAAATGACCAACCTCGTCGACGACCCCGCCCACGCAGACACAGTCATCAGAATGGCCGCCCGCCTCCGCGAATGGAGCGAACGCACGAACGACACCGTGCCGATTACCGTGAACTGACGGCGCAAATGGCGCCTACGACATAGCGCGGGCATACCTGCCCGCACCGGCATTGTGCGGCATCAAGTAGTGGGCGCGAGGCAAGGTTCCCTGAGGAAACTCGAAGGGCACCTTTCCGGCATCCGCCACGCGCCCAACATCGACCTGCGGTTTTTGATCCCCGCCGCCCTGCGGCCAGTACGGCCCTTGGGTCAAACCAGCGCGATAATCACCAGTCCAGACACCACCAGCGCCGCCGCCGTTAGCTTCTGCGTCACGATGCCAAATGTGAGCGTCTCCTCAAGGGGCAGTGGCGTTTTCCATGATAGGAACACGCTCACGAAGAAGACGATCAGCGGCGTCGTCCCCACAATCGCGCTGGTCAACGATAGCGGCCCATTCGCAATCGCATACGTAATCAGTGACATCGCGATAGTCGCGAACCCAACATCGATAGCCAGTGCGCCAAACTCCCGCCGCCCCCGCATGAACGTGAACAGTTCTATCGCAATGTCACGTCGCAAGTTCATCGGCAGCATCACCATCGCCATGCCCCCGCTGCGCAACCCCAGCGCCTGCCAGAATGAGATATCGTCGGTGACCGTCTTCAGCATCGTCTGCGCCACCGCCACGATCGCCACCGCGACGAGAAGTATTCCGACCGAGCGGGAGATAGGTATTCGCCCGCCCTTGCCTGAAAAATCCAATGCCGCGATCAATACCCCACCAATAGCCAACACCGCGGCGACCGACTCGACAACCGACAGGCTCTCGCCAAGGAACAACACCGCGAAAACTACGGCCAGCATCGGATGTGACTGCGATATTGGGGTGATGCGCGAGACCTCTTCACGGCTCAACGACCACAAGATCGCTGGCGAACCGATGCCCCACATAACGCCAACCCCAACACCCTTAATCACCGCGTCCGTAGGCATGCCGGTATATGAATCCATGAAGGCGACAATGATGAACGTGATGAGCGTCTGGAATCCGATGAATAGCAGGAACGACCGCACCCGCAGGCCAAGGCCGGTCATCACTATCTTGTCGGCGATGTTGAGCATCGCCATCATCACGGCTGCAATCAGCGCCGCTACGGTCCAATCGATTGGTCTGGCCCTCTAGGTATTCCGCAACTCAGGCCAGATGCAATCCATCTGCCACGCATCCAGCGACACCAACTTTGCGGTGCCGCCGCGGGCGAAAAACGAGACGCCCGTGCTGTCATCGCGATCAGGGTACGCCCTTAGAGTCAGCGACTGAACGTCATTTACGAACACTTCTACGATGCTTCGGTCCACAAACACCCGCAATCGCAACGGCTCGTCCTCAGCGATATCGATGTGCCCAATCTCCGGCGTGCGTGACACGAGATCGGTTCGATTTGACGATGACGTACCGTCGATCTGTATCCGCGGGTTGTCGAACTTCCGTATCGCGTCCGGGAAGAACGATATACGTGTCTGCTCTTCCGCATCCGGCGACCTGAGCACCCGAAACCCCACCTCGTGCGCATCGCCCGGCTCGATCACCGCTTCAATCTCGATCGCGCTGCCAGACACCCCATCGAGCACGATGTCCTCGCCTGCGCCCGCTTCTATCGAACTCAGCGCCACATGTTCACCACGCAGCGATTTCATCTCCTCCACCGGCTGGATCAACAGCGAATCGTCATCCGCCAGCGACAGGTGGTACGGCAACGTCATGATGTCGCGCCAGCCCTGCTCATCCCGGCTCTCCTTCACGTTAAAGATTCCGATGTAGCGTCCAGAATCATCGACTGTGGCCGACGGCGCATGGAGGCTACCAATCACCAGCGGCCCGTTATTCAGTCGGCCGTGATAATCCGGCGAAAACTGGTGCGTCGCCGAGTCATAGTCACCCACGAAATACTGCCCACCGCGCTTGTGGCTGAAGAACAGCAGCATGTGCTTGCCGTTGCCAATCGGCCAGAAGTTCGGCACCGCATAGTCCTCACCCGGCTCAGTGGCGTAGTTGCCCTCAACCAGCGGACCAAGATGCTCCCACGTCTTCAGATCGACCGACCGAAACACGTGGTCGATTCCCACGCAGTCGACGCTCCTCGCGCCATCCTTGAAGACGCCAGAGAGAGCGTAGTAGCCGTCGTTCTCTTTCCATATGCACGGGTCGAACACGCGATAGGGGTATCCGTTGTCGTCAACATCAACAATC
>CAUZJA010000095.1:0-10084 GCA_963579925.1 Dehalococcoidia bacterium
AAATTGATCCTGCATATCTGAAAGCGCTGCAGCGCTACCAGAAGGTCATAACGCAACGAAATAACATGCTGCGTCTCATCCGTGAGCGGCGTGCGGGACTTGATGAGTTGCACTTCTGGGATGAACGACTGTGCGAGGAAGGCGCAATCATCATTGAGCGACGAGCAATTACAATCGACCAATTGACTCCGCTCGCCGTCCAATCCCACGCTCGTCTGGCGGATGGTGATGATGGACTTGCGCTGGAGTATCTTCCAGAACTGGGGCAGGGTGAGCATCCATCGCAACTGAGGGCGTCAGAAATCAATGACACACTCAGCCAAAGTCTGGCCGTGATCAGAGATCGCGAGATCGCCCGTGGCGTCTCCATGATCGGCCCGCACAGAGACGAACTCGCGATATCACTGCATGAACGGGATGCTGGCTCGTTTTCATCGCGCGGGCAGGCTCGGACAATCGCACTTTCGCTCAAACTTGCAGAAGGGATGCTGGTCTCCGATGCAACCGGACGAAGCCCTGTGCTAGCGCTAGACGACGTGCTATCGGAGCTAGACCTTCGGCGTCGTCGACTCGTGCTGGAAGCGGCATCCGAATACGAGCAGGTGTTTGTGACAACAACCGATTTTGCCATGATTGAGGGTGAATTCCTGGATCGGGCCAGTAAATTTCAGGTCGAGGGTGGAAAGTTGCAGTCCTCGTGAAAGCCGCAATTGACGCAGTGTCCTTAGCGGCCGATCTGATTCGAGGTAGTGAGTACGTGGTCGCTATGACCGGCGCGGGGATGTCCGTAGAAAGCGGCATACCCACGTTCCGAGGTGCAGACGGCATCTGGAGTCGCCACGGACAGCCATCAGCAAATTCATATGCAGAGTGGTTGGAGGACCCGGACGCGTTCTGGTCTAGTGAGCGTCGTCGCCGAGTGGAGCCGTGGATTGTTGAACTTCGAGAGACGCTCAGGCAGGCGAAACCCAACGAGGGTCACCGGGCGCTGGCAGATATGGAGGACAGCGGCAAGGTGATGTCCGTCATAACTCAGAATATTGATGGGCTACATCAGGACGCAGGCAGCAAGAGTGTGATCGAGATTCACGGCAGCCGCCACAAAATGCGCTGCGTGGACTGTGGTGACCGTACACCCCGCACGACGCTCTTTATCGATTCACCACCACCGCCCTGCATCGAATGCTCTGGTCGTGTGAAGTTCGACTCAGTGCTGTTTGGTGAGCCGATTCCTCAGGTGACACTTCAGGCAGCGCGGTCCGAATCAGACAGAGCGGACTGCGTAATCGTGATTGGCACATCTACCAGTGTGAAGCCGGCCGGTGGCCTGCCGCGAATCGCGAAGGCCAATGGTGCAACGTTGATTGAGATCAATTCATCTGAGACGCCGCTAACGCGATCTTGTGATGCGGTGATTCGTGGCACCGCGGCGAGTGTCCTACCTGAGCTTTTGGAGCGACTTTTGCTCTAGACGACGGGATTCTCGGGTAACTCGTGAGTATCCAGAGGCGGCGGCAAGAGTAATATGTGGCACGCTTGCGCCCATGCCTGCAATTGGTGAATCATGCGAGAGAGAAAATCATGACCACAGCAACCACCGCCCTTGATCAGGAAATACAGGATTACGCGAAGGCGAATCCTGCGTCAGCAAAGTTGAACGAGCGTGCTAAGCAATCGATGCCTGGTGGTGACACTCGCAACTCGATCTGGTGGAAGCCGTTCCCGGTCTACATAGCCCGTGGCCAGGGTTCGACCATGACCGATGTCGATGGAAACGAACGCGTTGACTTCATCAGCAACATGACCACGCTGATTCTTGGCCACCGGCATCCCGCGGTGATCAAAGCCGTTGAAGAGCAGGTTGGGCGCGGCCTCTCATATCCCGCGCCAGCAGAATTGGTGATCGAGTGGGCAGAGCTTATCTGCGAGAGAATCCCGTCCGTTGAGAAAGTCCGATTCGTCAACTCAGGCACAGAAGGCACGCTGAACGCGATTCGAGCTGCGAGAGCATTCACAGGTCGGCAGAAGATCGTCAAGGCAGAAGGTGGATATCACGGCGCGCACGAGGATGTTGCGGTTAGCGTGAATCCTTCGTTTGAGGATGCGGGCGACGAGCAGGAACCAAACGCCCTTCACGACTATGAAGGCGTCTCCGATCGAGTCCTTGGAACCACCATCGTAATTCCGTATAACGATTCAAAATCTGCTGAAGCCATCATTCGTGAGAATGCAGATGAAGTGGCAGCGGTGATCATTGAGCCGGTTATCGGCCGTCTCGGAATGCTCCCCGCTAACCCAGAGTTCCTGCAGACGTTGCGTGATGTGACTACAGAACTGGGCATCGTTCTTATCTTCGACGAGGTGATCTCTCTCCGAATATCTTCGGGTGGCTCACAGCAGTACTTTGGTATCACGCCAGATATGACCGCCATGGGCAAGATCATTGGCGGAGGACTCCCTGTTGGTGCATTCGGCGGCAAGAACGAAATCATGGAGCTGTTTGATCCCGCAACTGGTCCACGTGTAAAGCACGCTGGAACGTTCAACGGAAACCCCATGACAGCCGCAGCCGGAATCGCAACGCTGAAAGGTATGACGCCAGAAGTGTTCGAGCAGATTGGTACTAACGGCGAGAAGTTGCGGGAGAAGCTGCGCAATCTAATTTCAGATCGCGAAGCGCCAATGGGCGTCACGGGAATCGAGTCCCTGTTCAGCCTTCAGTTCACCAACGAGCAGATCGTCGACTACCGTTCTTTGGAATCGTCGGACCAAACGCTGGCGGCCCACATGTTCATCGGTATGCTGAACGAGGGATATGCTCTCTCACCTCAGTGCGCGGGCAACATTTCCGCCATGATCACCGATGAGCAGATCGACGGGTTTGTTGACGCTGTTGGGCGAGTGTTGGAGCGAGCAGGCTACGGCTAACCGCCAACCTACACCTCGGGTGAATCCATACTCCCGGATAGTACCGACCGAGTGGCTCCATCGGCGGCGGCAACAGACTCATCGTCGCTAACGTCCATCAGCCGTGAGCCGTCCTGTAAGCCGGTCTGAGCACCAGCTTCGCTCAGATCGTAGCGGTCTATCTCCGTGACCGGCTCATCGTGCTCAACATACTGTGCCGGGAATGAGATGATGTTTGACATTGACGGGTGCTTGTACGCTTCAACAATGTTGATGCGCAGATCGTCGCCAGCGTTGTGGGCAACAAAGGCATCGTAGCGAGATCCTTTCATCACCATGCGTGCCAGGCGTACGCTCAACTTGGGATTCACCACGCCCAGGTACTTTCCTCCGGTTGCCGAGACACGGATACCCGCGGGCGAAGGCTCAAGTTCCACCTGATCACCAACTTTGGCTCCACACAGGACGTCTGCCCCTGCCGTGCGAACCAGGCGAGTGACGATTGCCGATCCAGTTGTGCTGCCGGACACGCGTGCCATCTCTCTGGCGGCACCCGATATTTCGGTGAGGCCGTCAGCCTCTCCGGCCCCCGCAAGCCTTGTGAGGTAGCGTTGGGCGATGACATTGCGGGGATCTATTTCGACAACCTTGCTGTAGGCGGCTATCGCATCCTGCAGGTGTCCTGAGGCAGCGAACGCCTTACCGAGCCGGTTTAGCGCCTCGATGTCCGTCGGGGCCTGCGCAATCAGTTTTCGGTTGGCCTGAATCGCGTCGGCCCATTCGCCGTTCAGCGCGTGGGCTACAGCCGCTTGCGTCATCATCTCGGTTGGAGACTGAAACTCGTTAATTGATTGCTGCATATGTCTGCTCGATGATTCCAATGACATTCACGACGTAATTAGTTACGTCGTGCGCATCCTAAGAAGCGGCGCGCCTATTCTTCAAGCGGTTTTCGACGCGGTTTACACGGAAACGTAACTGTTTTCGCAAGATTTGAACTGAACCAGGGGTTGGGAGTTACCGACGAAATCGGAGTGGCAACAAGCGAACAATAGCTTCGTAGACGATCCCCGCGCTCATCTTTGAGTCACCCGCGTTTCTCATTCGGAACACATACGGGTGCTCGCCAATCGCCAGACCCGCTCGTTGGCATGCCATAGTCATCTCTGCCTGGAACGCGAAGCCATTTGCTTTGAAGTCATTAAGGTCGACATTTTCAAGGGCTGAACGTCGGAAACCTTTGAATCCGGAAGTGGCATCACTAACGTGCACGCCAACCAGTGCTCTTATCCCAATGTTTCCCAGCCTGCTAAGCAATCGGCGGCCAAGATTCCAGGACGGATCAACGTCTCCACCGGACGAGTATCGGGTGCCAACCACGACATCGAACTCTTGGAGTTTCTGGAGAAGTTCGGGTACTTCCTGCGTGGGGTGGGACAGGTCAGCGTCCATCTCGATAATGAACTGTGCCCCGGCATCTAGCGCCAACTTAAAACCAGCAACGTACGCGCTACCCAGGCCAAGCTTCCCCTCGCGGTGAATCACGTGGAAGTAGCCATCGAACTCGATGGCCAGCCGGTCAGCGACCTTTCCTGTTCCATCAGCTGAGTCATCGTCAACGATGATGATTCCCATGCTCTGGATATTGAGATCGCGGAGTTGCTGAATCAGGAGCGGGAGGTTTTCGGCCTCATTGAAAGTTGGAACAACAACGACAACCAGGGGGGTGTCCCCTGGAGGCTCATTCCGTGCGTCAGAAATTCCTAGGCTCGGTTAGGGGGAGTGGTGGATTGGTGACTCGCCAGTTGGCGAAATGACCACAACTTGTGCTGCACCATGATGCACGGTCCGTTGACCACATCTAGCCCGGCTTCCAGTGCGTTGTTGGCGGCGATATCGTTCTCCGCACCCGGTTGCATCCACAGTGCTCGCGCCCCCTTTTCAACGGCCAGTCTTGCAACTTCCGGTGCAGCGACCGGTCGCCGGAAAACGTTAACAACGTCAATGTCGCCTTCGACGTGATCGAGAGAGTCGACCGCAGCGATGCCGAACACTTCTTTTTCATGTGGATTCACTGGCGTGATCTGCATCCCCTGTGTCAGCAGATATGAGGTGACTCCAAAGCTAGGGCGGGCCGGGTCAGATGAGAGGCCGATGACCGCGATTCGTTTGGCGTATTCGAGCACGCGATCGATGGTGTCTGCTTCAGAAGATTGCATCATGGCTATTTGGAGGCCTTTTTACCGTAAACGCCGCGCAGATTGTTCAGGCGCACACGGAATATATCAATGAACCCAAGTGCTCCGCCAATGAGGCTGACTTTACTGTCCTGCCGGTAGTACCAGTCGATAGCGATCTCTTCCATCTGGGCGCCTTGCTTCTGGGCCAGGAAGAGTACTTCCACGTCAAAGCCGAATCCTGGCAGCGTCTGTGCTCCAAATATACTCTCAGCCAATTCGCCGCGATACATCTTGAAGCCGCACTGAGTGTCATCCAGTCCACTGATGGCGAATATCCGGGTCACGTAGTTAAAAATGCGGCCGATGAAATGGCGTCGCCACGGCTCACCGATCCGCCTTGATTCTGTGGCTTCACGTGAGCCAATGCCAATGTCGTATGTGGGTTCAGCGTTGACGAAGAAACGGTCAATCTGATCGGCTGGCATGGAGAGGTCAGCGTCGCACATGAACCGCCACGTGGCATCTGAGGCAAGCATTCCTGCCTGCATCGCCGCGCCCTTGCCCCGATGAGGGATCTGGACCAGCCGGACTCGATCATCGCTCCCAGCGGCATCGTTCACAATCTCCGCGGTACGATCAGAACTGCCGTCGTCGGCGACGATGATCTCCCACGAGTACGACTTGCTGGATAGATGATCTGAAAGCTGCGAAATTGCATCGTCGATCAACTTCTCCTCGTTGAACGCCGGGATGACTACGCTAAGGAAAGGCTCGCCCATAGGGTTATCGAGCGTCCGCGAGCTTGAACGCCGCGTGGAGTGCCCGCGCTGAAGCTGGAACGTCGTCGGAGTCCACCAGGCAGGTGATGCGAATGTCTGCGGTGGTGATCGAGCGAATATTTACGTCTGCGGCCGCCATCGTGCGGAACATTTTCGCTGCTTGGCCGGGTGTGCTCTGAAGGCCCGTGCCAACTACGCTCACTTTTGCCATGGAGGGATCGACAAGCACTTCACTGAATTCAACGTCGGTCTGGGCCTCCACGGTTTGCCTTGCACGTGCCGCTTCATCTTTTTCAACGGTGAATGCCATGTCTGTGCGCCCATCGCTGGCGGCCGTCTGAACCAGCACATCAACAGAGATGCCTGCGTCGGCCAGCGGCTCGAAGATTCCTGCTGCAACGCCGGGCCGGTCGACCACGCCGCGAACGGTGATTCTGGCGGCGCTGCGGGTGATGGCGATCCCTGTGACCGGGTACTCCACTTCATCCACTTCTGGCGCCTCAGACTCGATGATTGGCGCTTTGAACTCGCGCGCCAGAGCTGCCGTCGCTTCATCGACGCCAGATGCGTCTACGATGCACGTGATGTGCACTTCTGCCGTCGCCATCAGGTGGATGTTCACCCCGTGGCTGGAGAGTGTGCGGAACATACGGGCCGCGTAGCCGGGGCTGTTCTGCATTCCCGTGCCAACGATGCTGACCTTGGCGAGGTCAGAGCGGCTCTCTACCGTGGCACCGGGTGCTTCGCTCGCGGCCGAAACAGCGTTAGCCAGATCTTTTGAAGAGACGGTAAAGGTGATGTCAGATGCATCGCCACCGGGAGCATCGTTGGCGAGAATTACGTCAACATTGATTCCGCGCTCGGCCACCTTTTCGAACAGTGCTGCAGATGTGCCGGGGCGTGCCTCACTGGTCCGCAGCGATATCTCAGCAACGTCCCGCTCCACTTCCACAGCTGTGACGGCGTTGCGGATCTCCATTGTCGTGGAGCCTTTGAGGCTCTCTCCGTGAATCAGGGTGCCGGGCAGATCTCCAAACGTGGATGCAACCAGAATTGGCACACCATAGACCGCACCAAGCTCAATCGAACGAGGATTCATCTTGGCGCCCAGGCTGGCCAGCTCAAGCATGTCCCCGTAATCGATCTCATCCAGCTTGCGGGCTTCTGGCACGATTCGCGGGTCTGTGGTGTAGATCCCGTCTACGTCCGTGTAAATCTCACATCGAGCAGCGCCAAGCCGCGCGGCCAGCGCCACAGCGGTGGTGTCGGATGCGCCACGGCCAAGCGTCGTGACGTCTTCGGTATCAGAGAGGCCCTGGAACCCTGCCACAACCACGACCCTGCCTGCATCCAGTTCTCGGTATATACGGGTGGGGTCGATATTGGCGATTCGGGCCGACTGGTGGCGTGAGTCTGTTTTGATTCCCGCCTGGATGCCGCTGAGGCTGATCACCTCGTGGCCCTGCGCCCGGATAGCCATCGCCATCAACGACGCGGAGACAAGCTCTCCTGTTGAGAGCAACGTGTCCATTTCGCGCGGTTCAGGCGCACCATGGTCGCCAACAACGGCGTTGGCGAGGGCCGTGAGCTCGTCCGTCGTGTCGCCCATCGCTGATACCGTGACCACTACGTCAGCGCCAGTCGCACGCGTCTTGCAAATGCGCTCCGCAACTGCGCGGATCTTCTCGGCGTCGGCAACAGAGCTTCCGCCGTATTTCTGGACGATTATGTTGCGTGACTTGTTTGTCATTCCGTCTTAGCCACGTACGCGCCAGTTGGCGCAGGCTTTGCCACGATCGTCTTGCCGGGCAGATTGTGTTGGCGGGCGGCTTCATGCATTTCGTAGATGATCGTCATCTCACGGGAAGTGGTCAACGCGACGACAGCCGGGCCAGCGCCGGAGAGGAACGCTGCGTGCGCACCACCGGCGTAGGACGCCTCGATCAGGCGGTTCATGGCCGGGTAGACGGTGCTGCGAGCAGGCTGGTGTAGCCGATCTTCCGAGGCGTATCGCAGAATATCGAAATTGCCGTTGGCGAATGCGCTGACCATGAGCGCGGTGCGTCCAGCGTTGAACACGGCATCGGCGCGGGAGACCTCTGGTGTCAACAGCGCTCGGGCCTCGCGGGTTGGGCCTTCCACGTCTGGAACGAATACGACTGCCTGCAGATCATCAGGCAGCGAGATCTGGTTGGTGATCCAACGGCCGGGCCGAGGGTCGAGATCGAGTTCGGCATCGAGCTCGCTCTGAACTACGACGCACATTCCGCCAAGAATCGCCGGAGCCACGTTGTCGGGATGCCCGTCAAGATCAGCCGCAAGCTTGATCAGCTGTTCCTGCTCGAACTCCACTTCTGCCAGTGCAGCACCAGCCAGAAGCCCGGCCACAATCGCAGCGGAGCTACTGCCCAGTCCGCGTGAGTACGGAATGCCATTGCCAGAAAGATATGTGAGTTCTGGAACCGATTTGCCCGCGGCTTCAAACGCCGCTTCCACTGCAATCACCACCAGGTTCGTGCGGTCCAACGGCATAGACGCGGCCACACCGCCCTCGCCCTTCATCATGACGCTGAATGGGCCGCGTTCAACGGTGAGTTCGCTCCAGATGTCCAGCGCAAGGCCCAGGCAATCGAACCCCGGGCCCATGTTGGCCGTGGTTGCCGGCACGCGCACGGTGACTTTTTGTATTTGACTCATTTTTGCGGTTATCTGGTTATCCCGTGTGGACACTTCGCAACGTGCCTCGACAAGGTAGGTGGCTCAGGTTTTGATTCGGGCGTGTGAATAATTTGGCCCGCTGGGTAGGCGTCTTAGTATTTGATCCGATGAATTCAAAACAGAATATGAGTGCGCGTCTTCACGCGCGCAACTAGAGAAGTATAATCCCGCCCGGCACCGTAATTCTGTTTACGTGGGCTGACATATTGAACATTTTGGATAGGCAGGGCTCAAACCTGCCGCTACACCAACTGAACAGGCAATGGAGACAGACAGTGGCAAAGCAGGTTGTGATTCTTGGAACGCCGGACGAAAAGACAGAAGCGGCGGTAGAGCGGTACAAGTGGCTGGCGTCAGAAGGTGGCAACGATGTAGATATCGCGTTTGTCGACTCAACGCAGTCGGCTGACGACGTAGTTGCGCAGTGTCATGACGCCGTTGCGATCATTCCTGCTGGCGTGCGTGGCCTCACAACAGACATGGCCTCAAAGATGCCCAATTTACAACTGATTCAGACCACGTCGGCGGGCACAGACTGGATTGACAAGCCCGCCATCTACGAACTGGGCGTTAAGGTCGCAAACAACGGTGGCGGCAATCGGGTGGCCGTGTCCGAGCACACCATCACGCTGATGGTCTCCGCCTATCGCAGGCTGGAGCACCAGCTGAAGACCGCACGCGCAGGCAAATGGCTGGGCGAAGCTGTCATGCCGGGCGAGGCTGAGGACTACCACACGCTGGAAGAGAAGACCGTCGGAATCGTGGGTCTTGGCCGTATCGGGCAGGCAGTTGCGAAGCGTTTGCGGGGCTGGGACTGCGAGATCGTCTACTACGACACCATCGATTTTGACTCAGACGTAACGGATGCGTTGAACGTGACGAAGCTCCCGTTTGATGAACTGCTCGCCGTTTCAGACGTGGTCACGCTGCACGTACCGCTGGAGCCAACCACCAAGGGCCTGATGAGCACACGAGAGTTTGGTCTCATGAAGAAGACCGCAATGCTCATCAACGCATGCCGCGGCCCGGTAGTCGATGAAACCGCACTCATCCAGGCACTGCGCGACGGAGAGATCGCCGGTGCAGGCCTCGATGTTCTGGAGCAGGAGCCGACACCAGTCGACAACCCACTGTTCGATATGGACAACGTAATCATCACCCCACACCTGGCCTCAAGGGCCATCGAGTCCACCTACACCAGCACGGAGTTCGCGATCGCGAACGTCAGCCGGGTAGCGCGTGGCGAAGAGGCAACGTCGATAGTGTTGCCGATTTAGGCGGCAGGTAGATCTGGCCTAAGGGGCACGTGATCACGTGCCCCTTTTCCCGTCGTGGCGCGTTGAATTGGCGGTGGGCGCCCTTCGACAGGCTCAGGACAAGTTGAAATAGCAGTCGCTTGACCGGTGGTTGAGCCGTGGTTGTTCTGCGGTGCCTCGCCCGCGAAAGTTCTGACAACGAAGCTGCGCCCCAAGAGGGGACGTCTTCGACTTTCCAGGCCTT
>CAUZJA010000096.1:0-9951 GCA_963579925.1 Dehalococcoidia bacterium
ACACGATCCGGCCACACAGCTCACTTGGATACCGACCGCCAGCCCCAGAGGTCATCATGCCAAGGGTACAGCTGGTCGGAGAACCGAGATAATGGGTGGTAACGGTCTTGGGGGCAGGTCACGTGTGGAGCATGGTCCCGCAGTGAGCGAACTTATATGGGCTGCACTACCCAGTCAATCCTTCGATAGGCTCATCTTTGTAGGTTTTAGATACGAAACAAGGATGAACGGAGGGATTTCGCAACTAGATCGCCATGTGCTTGTCGATTCATCGCAGACGCGCACCGCGTTAACGAAGAAGCCCCCAACCGTATCGATTGGGGGCTTTCGCAGCGCAGACTGCAGGTCGGTCTACTCTTCTTCGTCGGTGCCTTTGTACTGGTCTATGACTCTTTCCGCTTCCATGTGCGGGACCACCGCGTACTCGCTCAGCGTTGCTGAGAAGACGGCCTGAGCCTGCGTGATGGAGCGAAGGTCTGCGGCGTAGCGCTGCATGCTGGCGAGCGGTACAGCGGCCTCGATTTCAGTTGTTCCATCGCCCAGTGGAACCATGCCGATGATCTGAGCGCGCCTGCTATTCAGGTCGCCCATCACCTCACCCTGCGTGGAATCCGGCGTGGTGATTGTGACCTTCATTACGGGTTCAAGAAGCACTGGACGAGCGTCGCTGACACCGTTGCGCAGCGCAAACGAACCAGCGATCTCGAACGCCATTCCCGATGAGTCGACAGAGTGTGAGCTACCGTCCAGCAGCGTCACGCCAACATCAACGACAGGGAAGCCTGCGAGTACTCCGCCATCCATGGCGTTCTTGACGCCCTTTTCGACCGCGGGGATGTACTCCTTGGGAACGTTTCCGCCCACGACTTTGCTCTTGAATGTGAAGCCTTCGCCGCGCCCTCTTGGTGCCAGCTCAACCTTCACGTGGCCGTACTGGCCGTGTCCGCCAGATTGCTTCTTGTGTCGATACTCTGACGTTGCCACGGCTGAGATCGTCTCGCGATATGCGATTTTGGGCAGAGTTGTATCCAGCCCCACGCCAAACTTGCGCTCAATACGAGCCACCGCGATATCTACATGCACATCCCCAAGTCCACGGATCACCGTTTGAGATGTCTCTGGATCACGAAGGATGACAAGGCTTGGGTCTTCTTCAGCGATGCGGTTTAGCGCCTCCGCCATCTTGTCCAGATCAGCCTGCGTTCTTGGTGCCACGGCCAGTCCGAACACGGGTTCTGGGAATTCAATCCGCGGTAGGCCCGCTGGTTCAGATTTCTGAGAAAGTGTATCGCCGGTCTGGGTCACGGTCAGCTTTGGAATGATTCCAATATCACCCGTGATGATCTCAGAAACGCTCACCTGCTCTTTGGCATGTGGCTCATAGATCTGCCCAACACGCTCGTTCTCGCCACGCGCATCGTTCCAGACTTGCTGGTCGCCCTTCATGGGCTCGCCGTAAACGCGGAAGAATGAGATCTTGCCTACAAACGGGTCTGCGCTGGTCTTGAAGACAAAGTTTGCGCTGGCCCCCGCTGCCACTTCAGGCTTCGTGACAGATGTCTCGTCTTCCGGTGACGGAAGGTAGCTGACAACTGCGCTAAGGAAGCCTTCGATGCCAACTTCTGATGTGGCTGCCGTGGCAACGACGGGGATCAGATTTCCGTTCGCTATGCCGGCTTTGAGGCCGTTGGTGAGGTCTTCCTGGCTGAGGGTGAGATCCTCCACATACTTCTCCAGGAGATCATCATCTGCTTCTGCAACCGCTTCTATCAGTCGCTCACGCAGATCGGCGGCGTCTGATGACTGAGCATCGGGTGAGACAAGGTCGATGGTATCGGTGAAATTTGCTTCGGCGGCATTAGGTGCGTTGACTGCCACGCATTCCCTGCCCCACGCTGCTGCAATAACATCCAAAGTCTGTCGATAGTCAGTGTTATCGCGGTCGAGTTTGTTGACGACGATCATTCTGGGCAGGCTACGTGAGTCACACTGCTGCCATGCCTGGGCGGCGCCAACCTCCACGCCGGATACGGCAGATATGACAATTACGCCTACATCGGCAACTTGCAGAGCTGAAAGCATGTCGCCCTTGAAGTCTGCGTAGCCGGGGGTGTCCAGAATGTTGATCTTGTGCCCATTCCATGGACAGGGCAAGATGGCGGTCTGAATACTTGCGCCTTTTGATTTTTCCTCTGGCTCGAAATCTGAACTGCTTGTCTGATCATTTACACTGCCAAGACGGTCTACGACGCCGGATTTGAAAAAAGCAGCGTCCGCCAGAGATGTCTTGCCAGCGCCCTGATGAGCCAACAGCGCGATGTTACGAAGCTGACCGGTGGTGAATGTAGCCATTCCAACTAACCTCCGAATTCAGAGTGCAATCACGATTCCCCTGATTATGGGAAATGACGGCAGTATAGCAGTGGTTTACGAATAAGTTATAAGGAGCACATAAGGAATGGTGATATTCGTTACCACTTCATTAAGTAGAGGATGATTTGTATGAACGCTCCAATACGGCTGGCGATAGTTGGCGGCCACCGCGGCGGGAGCTTCAATTCCGCGCTTCAGGCGTTTGGAGATTTGATCTCTCTGACGGCTGTTTGCGACACGGATAAGGGTGTTCGAGAACAGTGGATATCTGAGCGACCCGGGGTGAAAGCGTTCGAGCGTTACGAAGACGTCCTGAGGGATCCAACGGTGGACGCCGTGCTTCTGGCCACGCTTATGATGCTGCACGCTCGACAGGCTATAGACGCGCTGAACGCGGGCAAGCATGTGTTGAGTGAAGTTATTGCCGCAACGTCTATTGAAGATGCCTGAAATCTGGTCGAGGCGGTTGAGACGACCGGCCTCACTTACATGATGGCCGAGAACTACTGCTATCGCCGCGAGACGATGATGATTCTGAACATGGCGGAGCACGGCGTTTTTGGCGAAACAACATTTGCTGAGGGTGCATATATCCACGATTTCCGCCACTTGTTGTTCCACGAGGATGGTTCACGCACCTGGCGCGGACAGGTCGCCCAGGGCCTACAGATCAGCCGCTCTAACGGCTACCCAACGCATTCACTTGGCCCCGTATCGCAGTGGCTTGGCATCAACATACGTAACGCAATCGGCCAGCCGACACGGCTACCCGGCTGCTCTGCTGGGCGAGGGGCACCCGGAGGCATCGCCTCATGCGTGGGAAGATACGACTGATTCGGCGTCGACGCTTATCGAGACGGCAAAAGGCAAAGTGATCTCATTGCGCAAAGATTCCGCAAGCCCACGCCCGCACAACATGGTGCACTACGGCTTACAAGGCAACGCAGGCGCGTCCATGTCAGCGCGCCACGACGGCGAGGAGCCGCTGGCGTGGATTGAAGGCGTCAGCCCCGGCTCAAACCTGCCCGGCAGCGAGATGCTGCCTGAATGGCAGTCGCTCTGGGAGTTCGCGAACAAGTGGGAGCACCCCCGCTGGAAAGCTCGCGGCCATGAGGCAAGAGCATCCGGTCACGGCGGCGGCGACTTCTTCGTACTGGAAGACTTTGCACGAGCAGTCCTTGGGGAGCAGCCATCGCCTATCGATATCTACGATGCGGTGACGTGGATCTCCATCACGCCACTATCCGCAGAATCCGTGGCGAACAATGGCGCCGCGATAGATGTGCCTGATTTTCGGTCAGGGCGGCCTTAAGCCTGCAGCCCGGCGTCTTCCGGTAGGCCGAGCATGAGGTTCATGTTCTGGATTGCTGCGCCTGATGCGCCTTTGCCGAGGTTGTCGTAGATGGCGATAACCGTGATGTGGCCCAGCTCGTTCGGCAACACCGCGAGGTCGATTCGGTTGGTGTCGTTTGCTCCCCGTGGGTCGAACGCTGGGTGTGAGTAGCCCATGGCTTCATCCACGGTCAGAACGCGCACAAAAGTCTCGTCTTTGTAGCGCTCGCTGAGCAGCTCCCGCATGCCTTCGGCAGTCGCATCCTCTCGGAGGATGGTGTTGTGCAGCGGGATCTCCAGCCGCATGCCTGTGATGAATGGCCCAACTGACGGAATGAACTGCGGCTCATATGCGAAGCCGGAGTACAGCGTCATTTCAGGAACGTGCTTGTGCTTGGTGTGTATGGCGTACGGCGACTCAAACGGCAGTTCGTTAAGCACTGATGACTCATCGCTCCAGTCCGCGATCATCGATTTGCCACCACCCGAGTAGCCAGAAAGCGCATGTACCGTCATTGGTGCATCGGCAGATACGAAGCCTTCCGTCACCAGCGGCCCAATGCCAAGGATCACCCCGGTTGGGTAGCAGCCGGGGTTGGCGACGGTTCGCTCCTCCCGAATGGCTTCCCGCTGTTCCGGAGACAACTCCGGCATACCGTACGTCCAGCCCTCTGCAACCCGGTGGGCAGTACTGGCGTCGATAACCCTTGTGCCGCTGTCTATCGCCCAGTGAGCAGCGTCGTGTGCAGCATCATCGGGAAGACATAGGACCACTAGGTCCGCCTCGTCGTAGAGTGCCTGTCGATCAGACTCATTTCGGCGCTTTTCGGGGTCGATCGCCAGAATCTCGATATCGTCGCGCGGCACCAGCCAGTCTCTGATCCGAAGACCAGTGGTGCCTGAAGAGCCATCTATGAAGACTTTGGGACAATTTAACATTGCGCGCATCCAGTTCTGGGTAAGTTCAAATTGTTTCACGCCTGAGGAGGCGTTGTCACCAGGGGAAAGCCTTGCGGTTTGAGCCAGGCCTTGAGATATAACCGTAAGGTTTAACGGGAGCGTACGGTTAGCGTGAGGATCACCAGTGATCCATCGTCTGCTCGTGTGACGCTTGCGCTGATCTTAACGCCCGGCTCCAATATTCCGTCGATCACTGAGTCAGCAGTGATCAGCAGGCGCCGACCACCTGCGAAGATGGTGTTGTCTTCAATGAACCCAACTACGCCCTGGATTTCTTGGGGGTCAGTTCCTGCGATAGAGATGTCACCACCTTTGTCGTCACCGCTGTCGGTCTGGCTTGGTGGTGCTGTAACTGTGATTCTCAGCGCTTCATATCGACCGTCACCCAGTCCTCTAGCGACCGCGCTCACGAAGGCGCCATCTTCCAGACGGCCCGTTATTTCCGTGGAGGGAGTCAAGATGAGTGTCTCCCCTTCGATCTCCCAGACCTTTCCATTGATCAGCCGGGCGGTGCCGTCTAGCCGGATCTCTGCAAACACCGGTTGGGGTGGCTGATCCGGGGTCGTCTGGCCGTTTGCGACTTGTTGCGCGGCGCGTCCCCCAAGCACCTGCAGGATGATCAGGTCACCATCGATGGTGCCGTCTGGATCGACCCGATAGAGGATCTGCTGGACAAGGTCAGATGTGTTGAACTGCCGTGGCAGTGCCGCATCACCATTTCGCAGCAGCCGCGACGAGCCTACAACCCGAAGCGAAAGTCGCTGGAGACCCTTGGTCACAAACGTAACAATCTCGCCACTCTCATTGAATGAGGCGATTCGGCCGTGGGCGGAGCGAGCACCGGCGGTGACAACAGTCAGGCTGACGATAGTGTCTGACTGTTCAAGATAGACGACGAGACCAACGATGTCGCCAACGTTGACCGACTCAAGCGACTGAATAGACTGGCTATCTTTCACGAGTCTCACGCGGACGTCATCAGCTGGAAGGTTCAGGTTGAGCACGCTGCCGGAGATGGAGTCTACGACCAGCAGCCCACCGTCGGAATCAACACCAACGACCACGCCTCTGGTCCTGACCAGTTTCGCCGTCTGAACCACCAGCAGGCTGGCCACGCTGCGGACCACGCCGTCCACGGAAGCGGATCTAAACTCACCCTGTCGAATTACGTCACCAACAATAATTTCGCCGAAACCGTTGCGCAGGCTTTCGCCCGTTGCAAACTCCGTGCCCGCCAGAATAGACAGCAACACCGTTTCGCCATCCGGCAATTCCACCGTTAGTTTGTGGCTCTCGAAATCAATCCCCCGGACTGTGCCACTAAATTCAACTTCTGGTGATCTGGCTACCAGGTTGATTATGGATCCTGATTCCGTATCAAATCTGGTTGAGTTCAGAACATGATCACCAACCAGCAGGCCACCGAGGCGTGTGCTGATGCCGTCCTTCTGAACCGATGCCTCTTCGGCAACGGTCAAGACCACCAACTGGCCACGCTCTGGAGCGATCACCAGCACGCCGTGTTCCGGATCAACCCGGCGCACGACACCTTTCACGTGCTGCTCCCTGTCGACCCGCGGGAACGCGTCGATTCGAATCGCAGTAAGACCTTCGGCGTCGATATCTATTGCGACACCAAGGCCCGGAACCAGTGCATCAGTAGTGGCTTCGTTCCCGTTCAAAAGTATTCCCGTGTCAGTGGTCGTTTTCAGAACAATCTTCTCGCCGGTTGATTGATCGGTCAGGGTCAATACAGCGGTCACAAATCCCTGATCTGTGATCTCATCAAAGCGTGTAATTACGCCCACGAACTGGGTTCTCTGCGTCTGCTGCAGAGCGTCGATCTCCTCGATTGTGAGAACGGGCTGCTCAATCCTGACTTTGTTGGCCTGAGGAGACGCTGAGTTATCGAGTGGGCTGAACTCAACGAGCACCCTGTCACCGGGGGCTATTGAAGGCTCTTCAATTGGTCCGTAAGCACGGGTATCTGAGTCATTTTCAAGAAAGTAGCTGGTAGATGGAGTCAGAGCAAAAGCGAATTGCTTTCCACTGTCGTCGGTCATAATCAGGCGAGTGGGATCAACGCTAACCACTAACCCGGCTGTGCTGATACCGGGAGCGCTTAGTCCCTCCCGATCAGCTGTGAGCGAATACTTAGCATGGAGACGCAGGAGATTGGAGCGAATTGCTTCGCGTTCTGCGCCCTGAGTGCGTTCAAATGCACGCTGGAGTGATGTGAGATGCCTTCTGACATTCTCCTGCAACAAGCCTCGGAGTTCTTCTACCCGCAAGCTAGCGTCGGTATCCGTTGATCTTTCGGCCTGTACCAGCAGCGATTCAAGACGTGCGATCGAGTTCTCAAGATTCTCTGTTGCGATCGCCGATAAGCCGTCGGTGAGGCTGTTCTTACGGGCGACGATAGTCAGGGCGTCGCCGATTTCCGGTTGGGCAACGTCCGTTGAGAGATCAACAGTCACGGTATTGTCTTCAAGGTCAACCAGAGTGACCTGGGATTCGCCTATCTCAATCACCACACCAACTATGTGCCTGGTCTCTAGGTCACTGCGTGGTCGAATCAGCAGGTTCTGAGAGATCAGATTGCCGGTAGGCCCCTCAGTCGCGGTCGACGCTATTCTGTCGCCTTCCCTGACGCCTGCGAGAGCGATGGTGTTCTGGCCTGAAGTAATCGTGGTTTCACTGTCCACGAAAAGTTCCACTATGCCATCGTCTGTGGCGACTGAAAGGGATGAGGCCCCAACGCCCAGCACCGTGCCGAAGAGAGCGGTCGCATTTGTGGAGTCAACTTCGTCAGCACTGGCCGAGCCGCCAAGGACAACACTAACCAGAACCACCACAGCCATCATGGTGGAAAAAAGACGTTGTGGCGTTACAAGACGCGTGTGCCTGGCAAGCATTGGATTCAGCAGGAAGCCGCCGGGTATTGCCAGCGAATTCCAGTCCTTGGACCTCCTCTGGAATCTCTCTCGAAATTCCACTGTTAATGATCGGGCTGTTCGGGTTACTGTTGTATTACCCATCATGATCAACCCTCCTCATCCAGAGAGATGACCGTGATCACTCGACTTTCCGTTGCACCGGAAAGGTCTGAGGCCACAATTTCGATCAGGTTTGGCCCGAGTTTCAGGGCCAGGTTTACGCCAAAACTGCCGTCTGGCTCCACGGCAATGAACACGCCGTTTACGCTCATCACGGCGTCGGGGCTAACTCGGCCTGTCAGGAAGAGGCTATCGCCGCGGACAATGTTCTCTTCACTTAGTCCAACCACCTCAAGAAACAGGCCAAACGTAGCCACAGGAACCGTGGTGGCAGTTGGCTCCGAAACCACCGTCTCTTCTGGCGTGATCGTGGGATCCGGCTGATTGGATTCAGGTGTCACTGTCGCTTCTGGAGTTGCCACAATAGCTGTCGCTTCTGGAATAACCGTCGGAGTTGAGGCATTAGGTTCTGCAGTTGGAGATAGGGTCGGTGCGATAGTTGCGACGGGATCAGGCACGGGCGTGTTTGGGATTGGTATCACCGTTGGAGGCACCACAGGAGTAAGAGCTTCAGCCGTTGCAGTCCTGTCCAGCGGGTCACGCGCCACCGTCCCGGAACAGGCGATCAACATGAGACACAGCGCTATGGCGCTGACTCCTGAGATCCTCTTGATGTTGCTCTTATTCACGGGCGACAAGTCGATAGATACCGGCCTGAGTACTTGCCTGACTACTTGGCGATGAAGTTCTAACGCAATCCGGAGCCATAATGTTTCGCGTTGACGCCGTAATTCTTCTCACGGAGCGATTACCGGGAGGTTACCCCTTCACCGCGTCAGAATCACTGCCGGTCGCGGCCGATTCCGCGGCTGGGGACCTTGGGAGTGTTAGCTCAAACGCGGTGTGGTGATCATCGCTGGGCGCAGTGATGCTGGAGACGGTAATGCCACCGCTTGAGCGTCCTGCGAGCGTACTGGCGATATGGAGCCCAAGCCCCGAGCTGGTCCGCTCTTCCTGACTGGCCAACTGTGGAGTCCAGCCTCTTTCAAATACGTGCGGTAGATATGCTTCCGGAATGCCAGGACCGTCATCCCAGACTTTGATTACGAAATCTGACTCCGTTTTGCTGAGCTGGATTTCAATCTTTCCTTCGGCATATCTAACGGCATTGTCGACCAGGTTGGTAACGATGTGGTCAATTGCGCCGCCAGTGGAAAGTTCAACCCCGAAATCCTCCGGATCAGACCACCAGACGATCTCAATTCCCTGCTCGCTCGCCAGCGTGGAGTAACGATCCGCAATGTTTCCAATTATTCTAGCTGGAGCTACTGCGTAGATCTGTGGGGTGGACTCTTTATCTTCCAGTTCCACAAGAACCTGAATATTCGCCATCATGAGCCGGAAGTTGGGTGCTTGCTGTTCTATCTCATCCAGCAGATCAGTCACGTATGAGTCTGCGCCATTCCCCGAGGCGTCGATGCGGGCTCGGAGTTCGCGCTCTTTACCAAGGATTCTGCGAAGCGGGCGACCGAGGTCGTGCCCAAAGGTATCGAAATACTGCTGCGTAAGGTCAGCCCACTGCCTTACGTTGGCTGCCTGTCCGGCACCTTCCACAGGTTTTCGTCCGTTCAGATGCGCCAGGGCGACGAATATCAAGCCGCTAATGGCAACCACGCTTCCAACTGCGACCAGCGGCTCAACAAGCCAGAGTTCTGTGTCCAGCGAATCTCCAAACAGCTGCCCCGCGATAACTACGATCGCTCCAACCGCAACAAGCAACCCGCCGCCATAGAGCAATCCACGACGAACCTGCGCGTTGGATTCCAAGCCTGCAGAATCCGGAGTTCGCGGAACACTCTGCCGTCCGGGGGGCGGGTTGATGGTGGGGGTGGTCATGAGACTGATCAGACCTACCTAGTCGCGTGGCGGCACAAGTGTGTAGCCGCGCCCTCTCACACTTACGATCAGGTCATCTGGACCCAGGTGCTTACCTGTCGCCTCGCCAAGCACGTCCTTAATTTCGCGAATTCGCACTCGGAGCGATGCTCGTGAGTCGTCTCCCTCAGAGAACCTCTCAAGTTTCCAGTACGGCACAAGCTCTCCCGGACTGCGGTACCAAGAACTTGCAAGCTCAACCAGAATCTCAAATTTCATTCCCTGGATCTGCCTGATTGGCTCCTGGCGTCCGTCTACCACTCCAAACACAATGCGCTTCTGCACATCAACCACATAGTCAGCGCCAATTTTCAAAGTCTCTGGTGCTGCGCCTATGAGTCGCCTGAGCCTAAGG
>CAUZJA010000097.1:0-9912 GCA_963579925.1 Dehalococcoidia bacterium
GCCCAGTGAACACGCAGTTACATATCCTTGGCCGGAACAACTGCCCAATTCTTAAAAAGTAATGGGAACCTGTAACCATGACTACTGTTGAAGTAATCGAGAGAATCGAGCGCCCCGCACGGGCCATCGGTGGGCGCACAATCGCCATCTCAGCCGCAATCATTGCGGTCGGAATCGGCGCAATCGCCCTGATCGCGCTCCTGTTCGGTGGCGGCACAACACTCTCGCTATACGAACAATCAATCACACCACTTGTCTCACAGCACAACGAAATTGTGGGTGAGTGGAACGCATTTCTCGTTGACTACAATGGTATCGCCCTTGAATCACCAGAGATCTATGACGAGCGTGCTATCGACGGCAAGGACCTCACAGAGAAGCTAGCCGACGACACCCAGGCGCTAATAGTCGGATGGGACCGAATCGACACCCCGGAAACCTCCACAACGGCGCACGGCCTAGCCAGCGACGCTATTCGAGAGACCCAGGACGGCTTCATTGAGCTCAGCTTCTACTTCGCCAACATCGTCGAGTACGGCGTCGCCTTTGAGGAAGACCTCAAAGCAGGCACATCCCGCCTGAATAATGCATCCCTGATCTGGGCAGAAGCAAAAGCAGCGGCAATTCTCGCCAACTAGCCGGCCCCTATATCGCAGGCCCGCCAGGTTCAGACCTCTCACTGAGCGAACCAGGCGGCCCCGTTCCGGCCGTAAACGACGGGCATCACGCCCGTCGTTTGCATTTAACGCGAGATCTGCGCCAGACAACACACGCTTCCACCCCCACCCTCGTACAATATCCTCCCGCACCCAGACCAACACCCGCACTCACGCAGGACACACATGAGCAACGTAACTATTCGTAACGTCAGAGTCATCCTCACAGAGCCAGACGACATCAGGCTCGTCATCGTGAAGATCGACACCAGCGAGCCCGAGCTTTACGGCATCGGCTGCGCCACCTTCACCCAGCGCCCCAGCACCGTCAAAGCAGCGGTCGAGGACTACCTTGCACCGTTCCTCATCGGGCGTGACGTGGCCGATATCGAAGACATCTGGCAGTCGTCCTACGTCTCCTCGTACTGGCGCAACGGACCGGTCTTGAACAACGCCCTCAGCGGCGTCGACCAAGCGCTCTGGGACATCAAGGGCAAGATGGCCAACATGCCCGTGTACGATCTGCTTGGCGGCAAGGCCCGTGACGCTGCTGGTGTCTACGTGCACGCATCAGGCTCCGATCTGGTCGATATCGAAGATCAGATCCTCGGATTTATCGACCAGGGATTCCACAACGTCCGAGTCCAGATGGAGACCCCCGGCCTCACGTCTAACTACGGAGCCGGAAAGGGATCATCCAAAGAAGATGAGAATTCTGGCAAGCCAGCAGAGTTCACCGGCCCTCGCTGGGTAACCAACCGGGTCCGAGATTTCGATCCCAACAAGCTCTACGCCCACCCCGGCGGAATCTTTGAACCAAAGCCTTACATTCGCAATGCACTCGCATTGTTCGACCACGTCCGCAACAAGGTCGGATTCGACTTCGAGATGCTGCACGATGTCCACGAACGCATCCCCCCGATCTTGGGCGTCAAGTTTGCCAAAGACGTTGAGCAGTTTGATCTGTTCTTCCTGGAGGACCTCTTCTCACCGGAAGACAATGACTACTTCCGCATGGTGCGTGAACAGTGCGCCACCCCTCTCGCAATGGGTGAGCTATACAACAGCCCACACGAAATGATCCCGATGGTGAAGGACCGCCTCATCGACTTTATGCGAGTCCACATATCGCAGATCGGTGGAATCACTCCGGCCAAGAAGCTCGCCGCGCTTTGTGAGGCGTTCAACGTCCGCACCGCATGGCACGGCCCTGGTGACACCTCACCAGTCGGTCACGCCGCGAATTTGCATCTTGACCTCAACACCTGGAACTTCGGTATTCAGGAGTACGCAATCTTCAAGGACCGCACCAAGGAAGTCTTCCCCGGTTGCCCTGAAGTTCGCGACGGCCACATGTGGAGCAACGATAAGCCAGGACTCGGCATCGACATAGACGAGGAACTGGCCGCCAAGTACCCGTTCAAGGAACGAGAGTTTGGCGGAGCATGGGACACCCCACGCCGCGCCGACGGCACCATGGTGAAGCCCTAGCAGCCTAGTGTCATCAAGAAGCACAAAGCCCAAAAAAGCAAAGAGTCTCCGGGATCACCCTGGAGGCTCTTTGCTTTTTCAGGTAGCGGCAGGTTTCAAAGGTTTCAAACCTGCCTTCCCCGTTTTATTCTCTAGTTAGCCATCGTCAGGTCAGGGTCAAGGACGTCGATGCCCTTGCGAACCTGGCCCAGCATGTCAGCAAGGTGCTGCTCAAGGGCAAACAAGCGCTCTCGAGAGTACTCATCAGCGCCTTCACGACGACTGCTGACTTCAGCCTCTGCTGCGCCCACTTCACGGCCAATCTTGGCGTCAGCTTCAGCAATCCTGCTGCCAGCCTCTTCCTCGGCCACTTCGATAATCGCTCGCGCCTTATCTTCAGCGGTGACGACGATCTCTTCAGCGCGGCGCTCAGCAGCATGGAAGACTTCCGTCTCCTCAATCATCCGAATCGCCTGCTGTGATGCAGCTTCCGTGGCAGCAGTCGACTTCTCTTCGGCTGTCTCCCGAATCGTAGTCGCCTCTTCGTCAGCGTACTGGCGCATTCTTCGTGCTTCCAGCTCCGCCTGCTTGAGGATGCCCTCTTTCTGACGAATGATGCCCTGTGCCTCAGCTATCTCTTCCGGGAGCTGCGTGCGCAGCGACTCAATCAGCCGTGTTGCATCATCCATGTTGACCAGTTTGCGTGACGTTCCGGGAAGTCGATTCCCCCCTACAAACTCGGTCTCTAGCTGTTCTACAAGCTCAGCTATACTCATCATTCCCCCCCTAGTTTGGGACTATATGTTTGAACCTGAGTAACCTGAAGGCACATGCCTCCCACTTCTAGCATTAGCTTCCGGTCTTACCCAGCCGCTCTAGAAGTGCTTTCTCAACGTGAGGTGGAACGAAGCTTGAGACATCCGCATCCAGACTCGCGATTTCCTTAACCCTGGTGGAACTGACGTATTGATTGACCAGTGATGATGTGAGCATCACAACCTCAATCTCAGGCGCCAACTTCCTCCATACAAGCGCCATCTCGCGCTCGTGCTCAAAATCGAGACCAATCCTCAGGCCTCGTACCAGCACCCGTGAACCAATGCTCTCGGCGAACTGCACGGCCATACCGCTGAACGGCATTACCGTGATGTTGTCGATTCCGGCTACCGCCTCTGCGAACAAAGCAATGCGTTCATCGGTATCGAACAGCAACGTCTTCGGCGGTGTCTCGTAAACAGCTACAATCACCTCGTCAAAGAGTTTCGCCGCACGAACAGCAACATCCGCATGCCCGTTCGTACAGGGATCAAACGTGCCTGGAAAAACTGCCTTGTGATTCGGTCTATCCAACTTACTAATCGCCATCCAATCGGTCGCCATCCAGTCGGATTTTGAAGACACTCAAACCCGTGTCCCCGTATTTCCGCACTGTCGATCTTTCCAGTAACCCGTATCTATCGTTCAACGATGCTTTGCTGCCGTGCTCTGCAAAAATAATGGAGTTCAGATTGGTGAGTTCAGGGTCTGCCCCCCGCGTCCCAAGGCGTTCAAGTACCGGGCCGTACACCTCGGACTTGTATGGCGGATCAATAAAGATCAGGTCGTAATTGCCAGCCAACTGGCTCCACGACGACTCCGCATTCCCACGATGAACCTTACCTCGCTCTTCGAACCCCAGCCTTTCCAGTTCCCCCCTGATTGCACCGCACCGCTTCGTATCAATCTCAACGAAGTCGCAGTACTCGGCACCTCGTCGCAAAGCCTCAATACCCAGTGCACCAGTGCCCGCAAACAAATCAAGCACCCGCATGCCGGTCGGTCCAGCCGGACCCAGCATCGAGAACATCGCGCCCAGAACCCGACCCATAGTGGGACGAAGATCTGTCAGGCGACCGCCCTGACCCTGGGAGTCTCGTCTACGCGGCATCTCAACACCTGCATCGCGAACTCCACCGGACCAATAACAATCACCAGCGAGCCCGATTACTCATCGACTTCAAATCGATTATTAGGAATTCGCCATCAAAACCCCAAGACAAAGCGATACGCGTTTCGTGCGGTTTGTTGAAAATCGTCGTCAGCGACGGCCATGCCCCTTCTCGGTAGCGGCGGGTCTAAGACCCGCTCTTCAGGCTCCTTACCCTCTTCACGCCACAACGTAAATTACGCCACAACAATCGCCTGCATCCCACCCGTTATTCCCTTGAAAAAGGGAATCCAGGCACGGCCGCATTCGAAGTAATAACACCCTCAATACGCATCATGCAGCGGAACCGGCACTTGGCGGTGTTTCATAAACCGGCGCGCCCACGACGTGAGCCATCCTGAGCCAGTCGACCTGTCCTCGATGCAATCGGGAAGTGAGGCACATACGCGGAGCACACCACATCACCCGACGCTCAACTCCGATACGCGAAAAGGGGCAGGTTTCAAACCTGCCCCCATCAAAAATGCGTAGCGGTACGTTGCTACGTGCCCCACATCAGCGGCCCTAATGAACCGTCCACTGCTCAACTTCCGCAGACTCAATCAGGTCACTCAGCCTCGCAAACGCCGCCTGGAACTCCGGCTGCGAACTCAGCTCAGACATCACCTGCTCAATCACCGACTCCAGTACCGCAGGACTCTCCGCCTCAAGCTCAACAACCATTCGATCCGTCCGACCACTCTGGTGGTCCGTCAGCACGCGATATGAAACGCCCGCATCCTTCGCCCCAATCAGGCCTACATCTCATTCACCCACTCAACCAGCTTGTCTCAGTCCCAACCTTGCCGTAAAAAACTCGTCTCTGAACGATAGCCATCGAGGCACCTCCGAAATTTCACTTCATAAATCGTCTGGCACGATAGTAGCCGCACGCACCATAAGCTCGCAATGGTACTGGAGTCACCCACCGCCTCTACTCCCGGTGGCATCGGGTCTAAGACCCGCTTTTCTCAGCCACACTATCGCCCAGCACCGCGATATAGTCTGCGGAAATCCCGCTATTCAATTCCCAGCCTCACTGAGAGAGAAACACCCGTGACAAAACTAGTCCACCACGTTGTCACCCGCCCCGGCCGACTCCACGGCGACCCCGACGTCGAAATTCCCGTCGCAGAAGACCTCGTCACCGTCCCCGGAAACCCGGAGCGGGAAGAAGACCTCGCCTTCTACAGTCGCGAGTACCCGCTGGAGTCGCAAAACGTCGACAACGCCGCCGACCGTGAGTGGGGCTGGTCCGTGTACACACCAGATATCTACGCCTATGCCAAGAACTTCCAGGAAACCAACAAGCCCCTCGCGCTGGAAGCCGCTGCCACCGGTGACCTTCCACCCACCGGCGAGCCAGACCCCAGCGTTGATTTCACTGCCAGCGTCCGAGAGAAAGCACGCGAACTCGGCTTCGGCGAAGTGGGATTCACCCACTACGATCGTCGCTACACCTTCGCCAGCAAGAAGCCGTGGGCCAAATTCTCAAACGTCATCTGCCTCGCCGTCGAACAGGACTACGACGTAACCCAGACCATCCCAAGCCTGGAGGCCGAAGTCGAGCACTTCGACACCTACGCCTACGGAGCCGGACTAGAAATGGAACTGGGCGACCACATCCGCTCGCTCGGCTACCGCGCTCAGGTGCATAGCCCGCTCGACAACAGCGGTATGCACATCCCTCTCTTTATCAACGCAGGCCTCGGCCAGCTCGGCGCCAACGGCCAGCTCCTCTCGCCACACTTCGGCTCACGCGCCCGACTGATGGTTATCACCACTGACGGCCCACTGGTTCACGATGAGCCGGTCGACTACGGCATCAACAAGTTCTGCGAACAGTGCCAGGTCTGCGTAGAACGCTGCCCGGCCCGGGCCCTCGTGCGAGAAAAGGTCTGGTGGCGTGGCGCGAAGAAGAACAAGCTCGTCTACGACCGCTGCCGCCCAATCATGACCATCTACGAAGGCTGCGGCGTCTGCATGAAAGTCTGCCCCGTGCAGCGCTACGGCATGAAAGAAGTCATGGAGCACTACGTTGCAACCGGCAAAGTGATGGGCAAAGGCACCGACGATCTCGAAGGCTACGACATTGGCGATAAAGGCCACTTCGGTCCCGGTGAACTTCCAACATTCGATCGCGAAGACTTTGAGTTCCCGCGAGGCTCCAAAGACGAGGCGCTTCTCCAGCAGTTCAGAAACAAGGTCGCAGAAGCCGGCGAACTAACGCCTGAGGACAGAGAAGACTTCGCCAACCGAATGGCAGAACTCCTGGAAGCAGGCCCCGCCACAACCAGCGACATGGACGTAGGCCCCGCGGTCTAAAGCCCGCCTAGCCGCTCAACACCCTCAAAAAATAGCGCTCATGTGAACGTCTTTCCATCCCGGTAGCGGCGGGTCTAAGACCCGCTCTTCTCGCGCAGCCAATGTCGCCTAAGTGCCGAGCGCGGAACTATACTGGCACCCCATATATCGCCAACCAGTCTCAGGCCACACTCACACCACCATGACCAACACTCCCACCATCACCTACACCTGGACCGACGAAGCACCCGCCCTCGCAACCCATGCACTGCTCCCAATAGTGCGCGCATTCGCAGGCGCAACCGGTGTCAACGTGGACACACGGGACATATCATTCGCCGCCCGCATCCTCGCCCAGTTTGCCGATCAGATGGAGGGCGACCAGAAGGTCTCCGATGACCTAACTGAGCTTGGCGGCATGACGGAGCAGCCAGAAGCCAACATCATCAAGCTCCCCAACATCAGCGCCTCCGTGCCGCAGATGAAAGCCGCCATCGCAGAGCTGCAAACCCGCGGATACCCGCTCCCGGAGTACCCGGAAGCACCGTCCACCGATGAAGAACGCTCCATCAAGGCACGATTCGACGTCGCCATGGGAAGCGCCGTGAACCCCGTACTGCGGGAAGGCAACTCCGACCGCCGCGCCCCGAAGGCAGTAAAGAACTTCGCCAAGGCCAACCCACCACGCATGAGGGACTGGCCGGAAGACTCAAAGACACACGTCTCAACCATGAGCGCCAACGATTTCCAGCACAACGAAAAGTCCATCACCGTTGACGCCGCAACCTCCGTGACAATCGAGCACGTCGCTGCCGACGGCTCTGTGACCACCCTTAAGGAGGCCTTCCCACTCCTCGCTCGTGAAATCATCGACGCCACCTTCATGAGCAGGGCAGCACTGGACGCATTCCTCAGCGAGCAGGTGGCAGACGCCAAGGCGCAAGACGTGCTCTTCTCGCTCCACCTCAAAGCCACAATGATGAAAGTCTCAGACCCCATCATCTTCGGCGCAGGCGTGAAGGCCTTCTACAAGTCGGTCTATGAGAATCACGCCGACACGCTCAGCGGACTGGGAGTCGACCCCAACATCGGATTCGGCGACCTGCTGACGAAGATCGCAGGCCTGCCTGACGACCAGCGCGCCGCCATCGAATCTGACATCGCCGCGGCCTACGCTGACGGCCCCGGTGTCGCCATGGTCAACTCCGACCGCTGCATCACAAACCTCCATGTCCCAAGCGACGTAATCATCGATGCCTCCATGCCCCCCATGATCAGAGACTCCGGCGGCATGTGGAACGCAGAAGGCAAACTCCAGGATGTCAAAGCCGTAATCCCAGACTCCAGCTACGCCGGAATCTACGACGCCACCATCAAAGACGTGCAGCAGCACGGCCAACTCGACCCCACAACCATGGGCAGCGTCGCCAACGTTGGCCTCATGGCCCAGAAAGCCGAGGAGTACGGCTCCCACGACAAGACATTTACGGCTGCAAGCGCCGGTACGATTCGAGTGGTCGATGCCAGCGGTAACGCCCTCATCGAGCACGCCGTCGAAGTTGGCGACATCTGGCGCGCATGCCAGACCAAAGACATCCCCGTCCGCAACTGGGTCGAACTGGCCGTCCGACGCGCTCGAGCCACCGGCGTACCCGCCGTCTTCTGGCTCGATGAAAACCGCGCCCACGACGCCCAGATCATCGCCAAGGTCAACACATATCTTGCCGATGAGGACACCGATGGCCAGGAGATCCTCATCCTGAGTCCCGTTGACGCCATGAAGTTCTCGCTGGACCGCATCCGGAAGAGCGAAGACACCATCTCCGTCACCGGCAACGTCCTGCGTGACTATCTCACCGACCTCTTCCCAATCCTGGAGCTGGGCACCAGCGCCCGAATGCTCTCCGTCGTGCCACTTCTCAACGGCGGCGGCCTCTTCGAGACCGGTGCCGGTGGCTCAGCACCCAAACACGTGCAGCAGTTCGAAGAAGAAGGCCACCTGCGATGGGACTCGATGGGCGAGTACATGGCCATCGCCGCTTCGTTCCAGCACCTCGCAGACCAGACCAATAACCCAGGTGCAGGCGTCCTCGCCGACGCACTGGACGCAGCAACCGCCGCCTACCTGGACAACGACCGCATCCCATCACGCAAAGTGAACGAAATCGACAGCCGTGGCAGCATCTTCTACATAGCCCTCTACTGGGCACAGGCCCTCGCCAACCAGACCAACAATGCAGACCTCGCCGCCAAATTTGGCGGGGTAGCGTCAGCCCTCGCCGACAACGAATCCAAGATTCTCGATGAGCTAATCAGCGTCCAGGACACCCCTCAGGAGCTAGGCGGCTACTACATGCCAGACACAACCCTCGCCGCCAAGGCAATGCGCCCCAGCCCAACCTTCAACGCCATAATCGACGGAATCTAAACGTCGCCGATCGGGCCGTTGACGTAGGGACGAACCCCCGTGTCTGCCCGGCTCCGCGCCCGCCGCCTCACTGTCGATGTGACGCGTGCGCGACATCAAGCCGCTACCGCCGGATGAGGCAAGGCGAGGCAAGCCCGTAACTACCCGGGGAAGGGATCGTGGTTCCCCCTACCGAATCGCATCTACAAACTGCGCCACAATTTCCGGGTTGGCGGCTATGAGGCCGTTGGTCGGTATTGGGGATTCGGTGCCATCGAGGCTGGTCACTGTTGCGCCGGATTGTCGGGCGATGGCGGTGCCGCCGGCGATGTCCCAGGGGGATGACTTCAGGTTGAAGTAGATGTCCAGCCGGCCAGAGGCTACATAGGCGAGACCGAGGGCGATTGAGCCGAGCATGCGGATGGACTGGAATTGGGGCATGAGCTTGCCGATGATTTCGTGTGTCTCTCGATACTTTCCGGATGATTTTCCGAAGTCGATCCCGATCACGCAGTCTTCCAGTCTGGTGGCTGACGCTGCGCTAATTGATTGATAGTTCAGCGTCGCAGGCCCATCGGCTGCGGTCACAAGAAGTTCATCGTGTGCTGGATCGTAGATCGCGCCTGCGACCGGGTGGCCGTTTCTGGTTAGGCCCACGCTGACGCACCACATGGGAATGCCACGTATGAGGTTGCGGGTGCCATCGAGGGGGTCGACTACCCATTGCCATTCGCTGTCTGAATCGGTCCCAGTAGGCTTCGTCTCGCCTGACTCTTCGCCCAGGAACCCGAAGTCCGGGTAGGACGCTCCAAGAAGTTCTTTCAGGCGCGCTTCAGAGGCGTGGTCCAGGTTCGTTACGTAGTTGGCAGGCTTCTTCTCTGCGATCTCCAGAGTCTCGTTACGTCCGGCGTGAAGCATGCGTCCTGCTTCTCGCGCTGCCGATTGGATTACCTCATGAACGGTCCGCCCATCCTGCGAATGAGGGAGTTCTATTTGTTTATCTGGTCCCGTATTGATTGGCGTCAATTGCTGCGCCTTTCTCTAATCTCGTTATATGCTCTTGCGGCCGCTTTTATGGCAGATACATTTCAATGAGTAGTCTCAGGGGT
>CAUZJA010000098.1:0-9861 GCA_963579925.1 Dehalococcoidia bacterium
TGTAGGCCGTGACCTCCATGCCGTTAGTGAGGCGCACACGCGCGACTTTACGGAGAGCGGAGTTCGGCTTCCTGGGTGTAACCGTCTTTACCTGCAGACATACCCCTCTTTTCTGAGGAGCACCAGATCCTTTGACTAACCGGTTGGTGAGCGAGTTAAATTCGAACCCGAGCGCAGGAGTCTTGGACTTCTTTGTGCTCTTTTTGCGGGACTTGCGGACCAGTTGGTTAATCGTTGGCATTAATTGACTCGTTGTAAGCAAAAACTATGGATGTCAAACGGGACACTTTCTGCCACTAGCGACAAACGATAAGTATACTCAGCGCGGATGATCAGAGTCAACGAATTTCATAGCCAATTCAGTATCTCTCTTGTGCCACGCAATCGTGAGAGGCCGCGCATTTGCTCGCGCTGCGCTTGCTGGGGAGCATTTGACAGACAATGTGCGCGATTTCACAATCAGGTAATATTCAGGGTGCCTCGCGTGCGCGGGCGTTTCGTTATTAATATAAATTCGCTACTATCATTTTGGGCATTTGAGCTCTCAACCCGTCGCCATCCGCGAACTATCTGGCGGATAAGCCGCCCCCTACCGTTCTACTCAGATGACTAATATCGCACTATTTGAAGTTTCCGGAGACTCAACGCAGCTTGAACAAGAACTGCTGGGTTTGAACTCGTCCTTTTTTATATCTCGAATGGCTTCGACGGACACCGGATGGAACAGGCCCGGCAACGCAGACATTGGCCTTATTGTAGCCACCAACGGCCCGAATGAGAGCCTCAAGGCCGCAGCAGTAGTCACTCGGGATCTCTCGTTGCCGACTGTGGTGGTTTTGCCATCGCCAGGCCTATTTGATCTGGATATCTCCGGCAACATCTACGAGCTTGCGTTCCACCCTTGTTCATCTGAAGAGATCGAAACGCGCATTCAGGCAGCCATCCAGCGATTGGGCGGTGCCATCAGCGCGAACAGAATCACTAATGGTGAACTGGCGATGGATATTGAGCGTTATGAGGTCACTATTTCGAACCAGCGCGTCGATCTCACCTTTAAGGAGTACGAGCTTCTGAGGGTTCTAGTATCGAATCCAGGCCGTGTCTTCTCCCGTGAGGCTTTGCTGAGAGAAGTGTGGGAGTACGACTACTTTGGTGGCACCCGAACGGTTGATGTTCACGTTAGGCGCGTGCGGGCGAAGACAAATGATGCTCGGTACCATTTTATTGAGACCGTACGTAATGTTGGTTACCGGTTCCGGGCGGCCAGTTAGGTAGCTGACCAACTTCGTCCTGCATTAAGGGCGCGCGTTGAAACAAAGCTGTAACATCCGGTGCCGCACTGGGGTGGCGACCAGTGTTTAATCATCAGTAGTCCATTAACGAAGTCACAAACGATCAGATAACCAAAGGCGCTATGCGCGGGAGGCGAGATGAGCGACGTGTATCAGGCAGAGTACATCTGGATAGATGGAACCGAGCCAACAGCGAAGCTGCGATCCAAGACGAAGATTCTTCCGATTGGCAAGGAGCCTGACATCTGGGGCTTTGACGGTTCAAGCACGAATCAAGCGACGGGGGACAACTCAGACGTGGTGCTGAACCCGGTATTCGTATGTCCTGACCCCATTCGCAAGGGCGACAACAAGCTTGTTCTCTGCGAAACGCTCCTGGTGGACATGACACCCCATCCCACCAACACCCGCGTTGCCTGCGCCGCGATGGCAGAGAAGCACGGCGACTCGGACACCTGGTTCGGAATTGAGCAGGAGTACACCCTGTTCAAGGGTTCCCGACCACTCGGCTTCCCGGAATCTGGATTCCCGGCTCCTCAGGGCGGTTACTACTGTGGCGTAGGTGCAGACGAAGTCTTCGGTCGACCGCTAATCGAAGAGCACATGACCGCCTGCCTGTACGCCGGATTGGGCTTCGCCGGAATCAATGCCGAAGTTATGCCAGGACAGTGGGAGTTCCAGATCGGCCCTGTTGCCGCCCCTGCGGTTGCCGATCACCTGTGGATCGCCCGATGGTTGCTGTACAGACTTGGCGAATCCTATGGCATCAGCGCCACCCTGGACGCAAAGCCGGCTCCCGGCGACTGGAACGGCGCGGGCGCACACACAAACTTCTCCACCAAGGCAATGCGCGAGTCCTACGCACCCAACGTGGCCGCTGCAGAAGCCCTTGGCCGAAGAGCTGACCTCCACATTTCCAACTACGGTAGTGGCATAGAGAGTCGACTCACCGGTGCTCACGAGACTGCTAAGTACGATAGCTTCAGCTTTGGTGTATCTGACCGCGGTGCATCCGTCCGGATCCCGTGGCAGGTTGAGAGAGACCAGAAGGGCTACATTGAAGATCGGCGTCCAAACGCGAACTGTGATCCCTACGTGGTGACCAAGCTCATCATTGAGACCGTTCACGAAGCCTAGGCAAGATAAGTACCCAGAAACGGCGGGCCACACTGGCCCGCCGTTTCGCGTTCCGATAATGTGTGGTCCGCACCATACACACCAGCCCACTATCGCCAATCCGGACACCGCGAACTTAGGAGCCGTCAGCACGTGACAACTGAAAACGATTTTGAACTGGATATCTACTTCATCCGACATGGGGAGTCGCAATCAAACGTTGTTGCTGGCCTTGCAGCCGGGCTGAACTGGGACGCGGCCATGACGGACCGAGGACATCAACAGTCGGTGGCACTTGGCGAACGACTCAAAGAGGACGGCATCACGTTTGATGCCATCTACTCATCATCGCAAGTGCGAGCAGTGGAGACCACGCAGGGCATGCTCAAGGGACTGGGCACACCCGACGTGGAGTTCACACGGGTGGATGAGATCATCGAACTACAGGTCCCGAGTTACCGTGGCGTGCCGCGGGATGAGGTCTACACGCCAGAAATGCGGCTCATGAGAGAGCAGCTTGGCAAATGGTTTGTTCCGGGTGACGGGGAGTCCGAGAAAGCGGTTGAGAGACGGTTCTCAGTCTGGCTGGAAGACAAGATTTTGTCGAACCCAGACTTGGTTGGCGACGGCAGCAAGCGGATAGCCATCGTCTCCCACGGTATTTCGTTACGCTGCCTTTTTCACAATATTCTGGAGTTTCAGGATCGATTTATTCGACGTTTTGCACTCGCGAACACATCAATTTCACGGTTCAGGTTCGCTCCTACCGGTTGGTTCCCGGTTTCGCTGAACGACACGGCGCACCTTCGAGGCGGAATCGGTGACATTACGTGGGAAGGCCCGCTGGATATCACCCCGTAATCAGGCCGTTTGACCTCAATCAACCTGCAATTGGACTAACCAGAAATCGGATTAAGAGGTAACCATGTCAACATCAATCATAGTAGGCGACTACGAAATCTCGATCATCGACGACCACGCTGGCACGACTCGGAAGCCACATCAGGTCTATCCGGACGTTCCAGACGCTGCCTGGGATCCCTACCGATCGTTTGCGCTCGATGAGACTGGCTCATGGAATGCCCAGTGGCGGGGCCACCTGATCAGGCGCACGGATGGCACTGGCCCGAAGATCCTCATCGACGCCGGCATGGGATTCGGCCCGCACGAACACACCGGCCGTAACGGTGAGTTGCTCGACAACCTTGCCGCAGCAGGACTGGCACCGGGCGATATCGACATCGTCGTAACCACCCACTGCCACGGCGACCACATCGGCTGGAACATCTCAGACGGCAAGCCAACCTTCCCGAACGCTGCTTATCGCATCGCCAAAAACGACTGGGATTTCTACACTCAGCCCGAGAACGAAAACGAGATGTTCGACATCAACGTCCTCCCACTTGAAGCCGCAGGAAATCTCGACCTGGTCGACGACGTAGTTGAACTAGCCCCTGGAATCTCCACCTACCCAACCCACGGCCACACCCCCGGCCACCAGTGCGTACTGGTCGAATCAGGCGGCGAAACCGCAGTCGTCACCGGAGACCTGTTCCACAACGTAGCCCAGGTAACAGAACAGACCTGGTGTCCCACATTCGACTGGAATACTGACAAGTCGACGGCATCTCGCAAATGTCTATTGCAGCGAGCACAGGCCGAAAACTGGACCGTCTGCTCCGGCCACCTCCCAAGCGGCAAAAGCATGGGCAAAGTAGTAGATGAAGGCGGCAAGTCAGTGTGGTTGGCGGTCTAGGCTTTTCCGTCTTGTCCCCTCTCCCCGAGGGAGGGAAAAGAGCGGTCTGGCGATAACCATAACTGTCCATCTCCATAAGGGGGATAGGTTCTATGGATAGTCTCGCAAAACGAACTCCGGAACTCGACATCTACTTCCGCGACAACCTTCGGGTATTACGTCGATTTGGAGCAGAGTCATTTGACCTCATATATGTAGATCCACCGTTCAACACTGGGAAGAAACAAACCCGAACTCAGATTTCAACCGTGAAGGATAAAGATGGGGATCGGGTTGGGTTCAAAGGCCAAACATATCGGACCACCGTGTTGGGCACAAAAGGGTTTGATGATCGATATGACGATTACATTGGATTCCTCCGACCCAGGATCGAGGAAACACACCGACTCTTAGCCTCAACCGGAAGTTTCATGCTGCATTCTTGATTCCCGCGAGATTCACTACGCCAAAGTACTTTGCGATGAGATATTTGGGCGCGCAAGTTTTATCAACGAGATCATTTGGCATTATGACTACGGGGGGGGGGAGTAAGAAAAAGTGGTCAGCAAAGCATGACAACATCCTCTGGTATGCCAAAGATCCCAAGAACTATACGTTCCGATATGAGGCTATTGATCGAATTCGTTACCTGGCTCCCAAGCTAGCGGGGCCCGAAAATGCTGCGAGAGGCAAAACTCCAACGGATACCTGGTGGCACACAATCGTGAGCCCCACTGGCAAAGAGAAGACTGGATATCCCACGCAAAAGCCGCTGGGAGTGCTCAATCGGATAGTAAATGTTCACAGCAATCCAGGAGACTGGCTATTGGATTACTTTGCTGGCAGTGGCAGTTTTGGCGAGGCTGCGTATCGGAATGGCAGAGACTGTGTGCTAATCGACAATAACGAAACTGCCATTGAAGTCATGGCCAAGCGACTTGCGTTCGCTAATCCACTTTTCTATGGCATGGAGCCTCCTGTGAGCAAGAGCCTGCCTCCAGTTGAGAGTAAAACGGCCAGCGGAATTCGCTCTGCTCAGGCGTAAATTCGCGTCCGCATTCAATTTGGCTGACTGACCATGTATCGGTCGAACAGCATTCCGGTCAGAAGGTTGCGACTTACCAGGCCAGCAACAGTGGCGTCAATACGATTAGCGTCGCCGTGGCCTCGATGTTATGCTTCGACTCTGGTTAGCTTTTCGGGGAGCACCTGTACGAGACCGACTCGAGCTGGCCGGTTCTGTCAGAACTCAGGGCACGACTTGAAAAACCACCTTGAATGAGGCCCGCATTATCGACAAATTGAACTCAATGACAACCTTCAAAAAAGCGGAATCGATGAAGGATTTGGGCTTGTGCCCTGAGTTCTGACAGAACCGCTGAACAGACTTCTCGTGCAAAGTCGTGCAACGAACCTTTCACCGATGGCGGCGCTCGAAAAATGGTGGGGGCCGAAAGGTGGGAAAAGGGATTTTGCTGGCTCCGGAATCGCCATTGAAGTTAAGACCACCGGTTTGAACTCACGAGTTCACCACGCGGCGACCATAGATCAGCTTGGAGTTCTGGACACAGGTGAGGAACTCTATCTCTACTCCGTCGGTGTGAAATCAGAACCGACATCTCAAAGAACGCTGCCAACCTATGTCGAGGAAATCGAACGACAGTTAGTACATTCTGATGGTTCTGCCGATTCGGCAGCCGAATCTGTATTTCGTCAATTGCTCGGTGCCTCAAACTATGATCCCGACCATTCGGAAATTTACCAATCTGGTCCCGGCATTATCCCGAACCCGGCTCTCCCCGGAAGACTATTTGCCGTCAGCAACCTTGATTTGCTGACGATCGACAGCTTCAAAAACGAACGGCTGCCGTCGATGGTGCGTTCAGTGTCTTACGAGTTTGAAATAACTTCTGAGGCTCAATCGAACGATGTCGCACGAGGAGTGGTTGAGAAGCTTCTACATTCGACTTCACTTGGTTCGTCCAACTCGGATCAGAGTTAGCTTGATCTCTATGGGTCGGTTTTCCGCAGGACGATCTTGTCCGCTTCTGACGGTGCAATGAGATCTAGTCAGGCAAGTTAAGAAGGTCAAAGTCGCGAAGATGAGAATTTAATTTCTCACTATCCGGCCTGTCTTCGGTCGCCTCTGGCACCAAGATCTTTGCGCTCGAATATTTCCCGTAGCCGTCATTTTTATTTCGGGTGCGACGACGACAGTATTGTTGTCTGGATTGATTCCCAGCAAACCTAGGTCGAAGAGTGAATGTACATCGGATCTTAGGAGGACGCCGTTGCTTAAAGTGTTTGACATCGGCCCTTCGTAAGGATCGATGTGAGCTGCCTCCAGTGCCTCAGGGACATCACATCCCGTGACAGCGCAACACCCTCCATAAGCTCTCAATAGTTCTGAGCGAAACTTTGGCTGGCCTTGCCTCACCACAGCGAGCCGCATGGCCATCCTCCGGCCGACAGGATGTTTGGGGGAGGGAATGGACTCCGGGTACTCCCGTACTTCGTGCGCCTTAGTTTGAGCAGCATATGTCGATCGGATCTTGTTATTGTGTGCGAAACCTTCCTCAGAAAAACCCTCTAGCACAAAGAATCCTGAGTCATATCCAGCGACCACCGCTAGCCCGAGGACCTTGTAACGAGATGAAGGCTTCCCAGAGATTTGCTGGAGCACGCCTATCGGGACGCCCAAGTTCATGGCAGAAATCATTCCCAAATTCGTAAACTCCGCATCGCCATCTTCCAGGCTGAGGTTTTCTTGAAAGTAAAAGAATCTCCAAGTCCCATCCGCACGATATTCGACAGGCGAGTCAGGGTATTTCGATTTCAGTTGTCTCCTGACACTTAGCGCGTGTTCGGACCATCTTGGTTTGTAGATGCGCTTGGCCTTTGTAACCAACAGAGTGCCGTTGGTCATCGGCTGCGGCCAGCCGACAATACGTTCGCGACGTGCCGAAAACCAATTCAATGCCTCGCGGTGCTATGGTGTCAGCGAACTCAATGATTCCCGCAAACTCAACATCAGACATTGACCTTTCATATCATTGGAGATTGATTTACAACCAGGCTTGATAGACATTATCGCCCTGGTCACAAAGGTGTCACAAAGTAGAAATCATTCAACCTAAGAGAATGGCACTTGAAGTTATGAGGGCCTCTGAATCTCGAAGCAAACCTGAACTGACGGCACTATTTGGTACCCAAAACTACACTCGGAAGCAGACTTGAAAACCGGTTTACCCGCAAGGGTAACGTGGGTTCGGATCCCACTCCCTCCGCCATGATTTCTTCGCTGCCGGCTCGCCGCTCTCGTTGCGCCTGAGCCTCCAATTTGGCTTCTGGAAATTCCGGACCGCAATTAAGGCCGTAGCCTCAGGCTGGTACCCGATTGCCGCATGACATCCGATGCTAATAACTTTGGGCCTGCACCAATTAAGGTTGAGGCATGAGAGTTCTTTTTCTGGGTGGAATGGGATTTGTGGGCTCTCATGCCGTTCGGAAGCTGGCCGGGCTGGGGCATGACGTTACGGTTGCTCATCGCGGTGTAACTGAGCCTGACCTACCATCATCGGTTCACCACGTGCATTATTCAGGCCTCACGTTTAATCGTGGCGATCAGCTTTTGAGTGGTGTCGTTGATGAACTGCGCGGGTTGAAGCCCGATGTTGTCGTTCACATGTCTCCGGCATCGGGCGAGGATGCAGGGGCGGCCATGCAGACGTTCAAGGGCTTTGCATCGCGGGTGGTTGGTATCAGCAGCATTGACGTGTATCGGGCTTACGGGGTGATGCACCGCGTTGAGACCGGTCCTCCCCAACCCGTTCCGCTAACCGAGGAATCACAGCTGCGCGAGCGGTTTTACGTCGATGCTCCGTGGGTGGAAAAGATCCTGGCGGAACGAGTTTTCCTGGGGGATGCCGATCTGCCGGGAACCATCCTGCGATGGCCGATGGTGTACGGGCTGGGGGACCAGCAGCATCGCATCTTCGGCTACCTGCGTCGGATGGATGCTGCTCGTCCGGTTATCGCGCTAGAAGAAGTCCATGCGAGACGAATGGCATCGCGCGGATTCACGGAGAATGTTTCGCTTTCGATAGTTCTCGCCGTGATGAATGAAAGCGCTGCTGGACGGATTTACAACGTTGCTGAGGCTGATGCGTTCACGGAGTTGGAGTGGGTGCGGACGATTGGTGAGGCTGCCGGTTGGGATGGGCGAGCTGTGGTTGTGCCAACGGACGATGCTCCGGCGCATCTGCTCCAGAAGTACGACGTCGGTCAAGACTGGATCGTGGATACCAGCCGGATTCGAGAGGAACTAGGGTACGAAGAGGTAGTTGCGAGGTCTGAGGCCCTGCAACAGACGATTGAGTGGCAGCGGAGCAATCCCCCGCCGGCTGAGAACTTTCCGTCTGATGAGGAGATGGCAGTCGGTTATGCTGCCGAGGACGCGTTGCTGGGGGCGTAGTGATTTGCTATCTCGCGCCCGTGCGATTGTTCCGTGGTCTACCGAAGAACCACCACCCGCGATAGGGCGTGCCGACTCGTTGAGTGAAGCGGTCGAATCGCCGATGCGTGGCGTCGGCCTCACGCCGCATTTTTTTGCCCACGAGGATGAGATCCTTCGCCGAGCCTCATCCTGAGTGAAGCGATAGCGGAATCGAATGATCTCAAATGTCACGACCGGAGCGGGTGATCAATTGAGCCTTCGCGTCTCGTGGGCGAACAAACGGTGACCCCAGGTGATACCGTGGACCGCCACATTGCTCCGTGACAACGCTCATAGATCCTTCGACTTCGGCCCAAAACCACCTCCGCTCAGGATGGGCATGCGAAGGAGCGCAAACCGGCTGCTCAATGTGCCCGTGCGGCAGGGACTAAAAGCCTGGTAGGCGGCCACTCTCAACCGGATCAATCAACTCAGCACCCTGGTTCTTCGCGGCGTTCACCATGCTGGACACCTCAAACGCCTCCAATGAACCCGCCGGAAACGGCCGAATCATCGGCAGCAGCGTCTCAGCATCATCATTCTCAAGGTTGAGCCACGCCGCCTCCGCCTCTTCCGGTAGGATCACCGGCATGCGATCGTGAATAGGCGCCATCAACTCATTGGCTGATGTAGTGATAATCGTGCAGGAGCTAATCGTTTCGCCTTCCGGACTTTCCCACCGGTCGTAGAGCCCCGCCATCGCGTAGAAGCCGCCGCCGTGGAGGCGAATGTGCATCGGCGTCTTCGCCTTGCCCTCCCGCTTCCACTCATAGAAGCCAGACGCCGGAATGAGGCAGCGTTTACGCTTGAAACTCGTTCGGAACGCAGGCTTCTCCGCCACCGTCTCGCCTCTAGCGTTGATCATGCGATTATCAATCTTCACGTCCTTCCCCCAGGACGGCACCAGCCCCCACCGCATCCGCTCGATGCGCCGAGCACCTTCATTCGTGATCACTGGCACGTCTTGAGTAGGCGCAATGTTGTATCGGGCCGTCACCCACCCCGTCTCAACAAACTCCGCCAGAAAACGTGCGTCTATCTCAGGAGTTTCGCTAAACGAACCCTGCGGATTGGAGAGCGTATACCGGCCACACATGATGGATTGATTGTAGCCGCGGTTGTCCTACTCATCCTTTAGGCCGTACGATTCCCGTTCGCAATCACAAGACAGTCTGCAGGACACACAATGCCGAAACTCGCCGCCAACCTTTCAATGATGTTCA
>CAUZJA010000099.1:0-9859 GCA_963579925.1 Dehalococcoidia bacterium
ACAGACTGCATAGCAACCGGGAATGACCCCAGATGCAGCATGATCGTCAACCCCTGTGCGATCACCTGTCCATCAGCCGCACAGAACGCTGTCGAGTAGTCCAGCGCGTCCTTGACTACTCCCGAATACGCGGTTCGCATCACGGTAATAGCCATCTCGTCGACTAGCGAATCCAACCCGTTCTTGACCACCTCAAACGTGATCGGGTCGAGCCTGTCATTCGTCATGACGCACCTCTGGACTCGCTAGTTCCGATGTCGATGACTATGTTGTTCATATCGTCCAGATGCACCGCTGAATCAGGCGGAATCAGCGTCGTCGAATCGTACTCATCAACAATCAACGGCCCCGGCCGACTTGACCCAGCCAGGTCAGCCCGGTTCACCACCGGCGTCGATATGGCTCCGTGTTCGCCACCGAAGTAGGCCACACGCGGTTCGTGTTGCACTGACGGTGGTTTCGATGAACTTGGAACCGACTGCTCAAGCGCTATCCGATATATCGATCTGATCGTCACAAGATCAACCGGCTCATCATCGGCACGTCGTCCATAAGTGCGCTCATGCTCCACATGAAATCGCTCCACCAGCAACTTCGTGATGTCTTCGGTAGCGGAAGAGTCAGCGTCTACCGTCAACTCATACGCCTGGCCGCGATACCGCAGGTCCGCAGCCCTCGACCAGGTGCCCTCGTTCTCGGAATCCAGCCCCTCATCAACCATCCGAGTCAGCGAAATGCCCTCAAGGCCTTCGTAAGCCTGCTCCAAAATATGTGTATCCAACGCAGTTGGGTCGGTGATCAGGGTTTGCGAGAAGCCGTATTCAGGTGCTGCCTCCAGCAGCCCGAGCGCCGAAAACACACCGGGAGTTTCCGGGACGATCACCCGCTTGATGCCCAGAGAACGCGCAATCTCGGCGGCATGCAGCGGGCCACTGCCGCCAAACGCCATCAGCGCGAAGTCTCGAGGGTCACGCCCACGATACGTCGTCACTGATTTGATCGCCCGAATCATCGTGATATTTGCCACCGCGTACACACCGTGCGCCGCCTCAAGCAGCGGCACGCCCAGCGGTCCAGCAACGGCGCGCTCAAGTGCTTCGTGCGCAGCGTCTAGATCGAGATCGACTGATCCACCCGCCAGAGAGGAAGGATTGATGTAGCCCAGCGCAACATTGGCGTCCGTCACCGTCGCATCTGTGCCGCCCAATCGATAGCACGCGGGACCCGGCATCGCGCCAGCCGATTCCGGCCCAACCTTCAGCGAGCCACCCGGATCAACGCGAACAATACTGCCACCACCAGCACCCACCTCTGCAATATCGATCACCGGCAACTTCAGTGCATGCCCACGCCCCTTCACGAGTCGACTCGACAGCGAGATGCCAGCACCCACCTCGTACTCAGTCGTCAGGCTGCGTTCGCCGTTCTCGATTAGCGATGCCTTGGCCGTCGTCCCGCCCATGTCAAACGTGATCACGTCAGTCAGCCCAAGCCGCCCGGCGAGCCGATGCGCTCCGACTACTCCAGCGGCAGGCCCAGACTCGATAATCCGCGCCGGAGTCCGGCGAGCCGCTACATCTGACATCACGCCACCGTTCGACTGCATGATCGAAACCGGCGCACTGATCTTCTCGCCATCCAGCCGGACCCGTAGCGACTTCAGGTAGCTATCAACTACCGGCCCGATATAGGCGTTGATGACCGTCGTGCTGGTGCGCTCGTATTCTCGTATTTCTGGCAACACATCAATCGAGGCGCTCACGTACGTGTCCGGAAACCGAGCTTGAATGGCATCCCGCACCTTCGCCTCATGCGCCGGGTTAACGTACGAGTGCAGTAGGCAGACAGCGATCGCCTCAGGATCCGCAGCATCAAGCGCGTCCAGAGATGCCCCAAGCGACGCCGCATCAAGCGGAATCCGAGTGCTCCCGTCCTGTAGTAATCGCTCAGTCACTTCAAACCTGCGACGGCGCGGCACCAGCGGCTCAGGCGGCGTGTAGTTCAGGCTAAAAAGGTCCGGGAAACGCATGCGACGCAGCTCAAGAACATCCCGAAAGCCCTGCGTAGTCACCAGCGCTGTCGTCACGCCCTTGTTCTCAAGAATCGCGTTGGTGGCAATAGTGGTGCCGTGGACGATCTCGGAGACAGCCTCAGGTTCGATGGCTTCAATCACCAGCAACTCCGTCAGTCCACTGGCGATACCCCGTGAGAAATCATCAACCGTAGACGAGACTTTGCGCACCACAAATGCACCGTCTGGCCGCATCAGCACAAGGTCCGTGAAGGTGCCGCCAATATCGGCGCCAACCCGAATATGCGCAGGGATCTGAGCAGGGCTATCAGCAGGAGAATTGTTCGGGCTCAATGCGTCGTCGGCCGTCCTACCTGAACTTACCGCGGCCAGCCACGGGCACCACATCCTCCAGCATGCCATTGCGCACGCAGAAGTAGTAATCGTGAATGTTGATGGTTGTCCCGGCATGGCTTGGCAACAAATGCACCACATCACCGGACTTCAGGTTCTGGCCCGCACCCTCAAGCTCAAGGGCACCGTGCTCCTCAGAGAGCTTCGTGAACGTAGCACCCTCAGTGCCCATAACTCGCGGTGGACCGTAGTCGTTGGCAATCGACTTCAGCCCTACGTCCAGAATCGCCCGTTCGGGGGCTGGCCTGCTGATCACCTGTGTCATGATCGTCATCGCTGGCTCAAACGGCATCTTCTGGTCCACGTACTCACCATCCATGAAGATGTAGCTACCCGCCTGAATCTCCGTCACTTCCGGAACCTTGCACGTGATGTCGTAGCTGCTCGTGCCTCCAGAACTCACCGTCCCAACCGACAACCCCGCCGCCTTCACCTCAGCGATGGCGAACTGCAACTTCGCAAGCGCCTCCAGCGTCTCCGGAATCCGGGCATCGCCAGTCTCGTAAATATGGCCCTCGTACCCGTTCAGACCCTCAAATTGCACACCTGGAAGTCCGTCCACGATCTTCGACAGCGCAGTCGTCGGCTCACCCGGCTCCACGCCACATCGATTGATCCGGATGTTCACATCAACCAGCACACCCAGCTGTGCGCCAACTGCTTGCGCCGCGTCCGAGATATCGCGCGCATTCACCTCATCATCCACAACCACCGTAATCTTCGCCCGACGCGCAATAGCCGCCAGCCGAGCGATCTTCGATACGCCAACAATCTCGCTCGTGATGAGAATGTCATCCACACCGCCGTCAACCAACACCTCAGCCTCGCCCACCTTGGCGCAGCAGACGCCAATCGCCCCCGCCTCAATTTGCTTCAGCGCCCAGTACGGACTCTTCGTAATCTTCGTGTGCGGCCGCATCGAAGCCCCACCACCCGAAACCACCGCCTGCATATCCCGAATATTTGCCTCAGCCAGATCCAGATCAACGATCATCGCAGGCGTGTCGATCTCCTCAACAGGCGTACCGGGAAGCGGAAGAAAATCAACGGCCATGTGTTCGACTCCAGATAGTTGTTTTGTTGAGATATATCTCACTGGCGAAGGGCTGGTTGGAGACCATTGTCACCGTTGCCACTCACTATGTCATCCTGGGCATAATGGGGTGTTGTCTGTTGAGAAGTCTGGGGCGCCCCTAGAACTCCATTACCACCTCAGACTCAATCTTCGACTCATCAATCACATACCCAAACCCAGGATCGTCAGACACCGTCAGCTTGCCGTCCTCAAAGTTCGGCCCTGCCTGCAGGAAGTGGTACGCCAGTGCAGCATGCTTCACCAGCATCTCCACGTACGGCGTGTGGATTGGCGACTGCGCAGCAGAGAACGCCATACCCGCCGGAGTGACGCCCTGGTGGGCAATCGTGGTGAGGTCGTAGCTGGTCGCCAGTGCTGCAATCTTGAGGATCTCGCTCAGTCCGCCGCACCAGTTCACGTCTGGTTGAATAATGTCTACCGCCTCAGCGTCCATCCACGGCTTGAAACCCCAGCGCGTGTACTCATGCTCAACCCCGGATATCGGAATCGTCGTGCTCTCTTTGACCTTCCGGTAGGTGTCGATGCGGTCGGCCATTCCGACCTCTTCCAGCCACCGAGGCTCGTACTCCTCTATGCGTGCGATCATCTTCACCGCGTAGTTGTAATCCCAGCTCTGCCACGCATCAAACATGATGTCGATATCTGGCCCGACGGCCTCTCGCACCGTCCTCACCAGATCGTGGTTTAGCTTCACGCCCTCCGGACCACTCATCGGCCCATGGCGGAAGAACCACTTCATGCCCTGATACCCGCGCTCCTTCATCTCGATAGCGCGCTCTCGCACCAGCCCCATATCGACCGATGTGTAGCCGAGCATCGATGCATACGCTGGCATCGTCTTCTGCGTCGGTCCGCCGATGAGCTGATGCACTGGCTGCCCCAGCGCCTTGCCCTTGATGTCCCACAGCGCAATATCAAGCGCGCTGATGCCCATCATCGGTTCACCCTGCCGACCGTGCGCCTCAGACCGATGCATGATGTCCCAGAGGAACTCCGTCGGGCCGGGATCACGGCCGATAAGCAGGTCTTTCATCTTCCAGACCTGGAACGCAACATTCGGCATAAGAGTCCCGGAGATGCCGCTAATTCCTTCATCTGTATCTATCTGCGCAAAGATCTCGGTCGTCTTGAGGTGGGTGTCGTCGATCATTTCACCGGTGCGTGCCCCACCCCTGCGCCCTCCCGAGCGAAACTCCTCGTAAATGTCGGTTGGCTGCACCAGCCGGTCTTCCATGTACGGCCCGCCGCTGGTTTCCATTGTGCCCGTGAGTTGTCGAAGTTTGATGTCTGTGATTTTCATGCCGTGCTCTTGATCTGAAACTGGTTTTGGGACTAGGGATTGCGAACGGTCATGCGCTCTGGCGATAGCCACAGCAACACCCGCTCTTCCGTAGATTTCATACGTTCGATATACGCATCAGCCTTGTCAGCATCGAGGTGGCGACCCAGAATCGCCCGCGTGGGCGTCCAGATGCCATCGTCATCCTGAATCTCAACATCGCCACGCAACGTCACGTAGTTGGTGGCCATAGGCTCCTCGTAGATGAGAATGCTCAGTTTAGAGTTGCGGTTGAGATTCTTGTACTTGAGGCGATCCTTTGTGGTCGACACCGATAGCCTTGCGCCGTCCCAGTTGAACCAGTTGGGCGTCACCTGCGCGTAGCCGCTTGGGCTCTGCGTCGCTACGACGGCGATGCGGGCCTCCGCCAGGAAGTCGTTCAGGAATGATTTTTGATCGTTTGTGAGCATTGCAGTCCTCGCTAGTTCGAAGTGGCAGCAGAATATTCCTCAGCAGCAGTCTCGGCAACCGCAGCGGATAGGCCTACAATCCCCAAAGACTCCAAACACCCAGAACAGTTAGCGCCAGGGACGGTATGCAATACAACACGATCATCGTCGGAGCAGGTTCAGCGGGGGCGATTCTTGCCGCCCGATTGAGCGAGGATCCATCCCACTCGGTGTTATTGATTGAGGCAGGCCCAGACTACCCGGATTTCGACAAGATGCCTGTCCCGATCAAGTACGGCTACGGCTATGACCGCAACATCTGGGCAAACGCGTTCAGCCCCAACAGCGAGCACAGTTGGAACTACACCGCCCGCGGTACGGATGAGGGAGAAGAAATTCTGATCCCGCGCGGCAAAGTAGTTGGCGGTTCAAGTGCCGTGAACGCACAGATATTCCTGCGCGGTATTCCTGAGGACTTCGACGATTGGGCTGAGCGTGGCAACGATCGCTGGAGCGCACAGGAACTCCTGCCATTTCATCGCATGATCGAAACCGACCGTGACTTCTCGGACGATTTCCACGGCGATGACGGCCCAATCATTGCTCGTCGCTGGAAGCGGTCCGAGATGACCGTCGACCAAGATGCCTTTTACCAGGCCTGTCTGGACGCCGGATTCGCCGACAGTCCCGACCAGAATCACCCTGACTCCACCGGCGTCGGCCCAACGCCTTTCAACAACCCTGAAGGCATCCGCTGGAGCACAGTGCTCGGCTATCTCAACCCGGCTCGCCACCGCCTAAACCTCACGATCAAGGCCAAAGTCCACACCCACAAAGTCTTGATCGAAGACGGCCGTGCAGTTGGTGTTGAAGTTGAATCAGGCGGTGAGATATACACGCTCAATGGTGATGAGGTCATCCTGGCCGCTGGAGCTATCAACTCACCACAGTTGCTCATGCTCTCGGGCATCGGTCCTGCCGACCATCTGAACGATAAGGGCATCCCGGTTGTCAAAGACCTCCCTGGCGTCGGCAAGAACCTTCGCGATCATCCGCAAGTGCAGATGACGTGGAAGACCTTCGACGACTTCGAGCAAGACCCGCTGGGGCCTCGCATCCAACTCACGCTGCGATACACCGCAGAAGGCTCGCCATTACGCAACGACATGCTCATCCATCCGTTCTCGTTCGCCACAGAATCAGGCATCTACCTGCTCTCAGACGAGGAGCCGCTGGGTGTTGGCATGATCATCGCGATCTATCTGGCAAAAGGCGCAGGTGAGATTACCCTCAACTCGACCGACCCCTACGAGCAGCCATTCCTGGACTACAACTACCTCACAGAAGAAGAGGACAGGCGACGCTTCCGTGATGCCGTCCGCATGTGCGTAGAGCTAGCCGGGAGCGGTCCCTACAGCAAGTACATAGAACACCGCGTTGGGCCAACCGACGCCGACCTCGAGTCTGACGAGGCGCTCGATCAGTTCCTGCTGCGCAACGTACGCACCAGCCACCACGTGTCAGGCACCGCCAAGATGGGACCAGCGTCCGACGATATGGCAGTAGTCGACCAGTTCGGCAAGGTCTATGGCATCGACAATCTCCGCGTCGCCGACGCCTCAATCATGCCCGATTGCATCCGCGCCAACACCAACATCACAGCCATGGTCATCGGCGAACGAATAGCGGACTTCATCAAATCAGGCGCGTAGCACGAGCTTCCCGCCCGTGCGAAATTGATTACCCCGCCAGCGGAAGACCCGGTAGCCGAGGGGCTTGGCTCTCCAGAGCCTGTCGAAGGGCCCCTCCCCACGCAACATCAACCCACAGCGGCGCATCGACACGCGCCGCTACCTCCACCGAAGAGCCGGGCAAGCCCGGCAGCTACCGGAGACGTAGTGTGGGCTTCCAGCCCGCAGCTCTTCCCTCTCAACCCCAGTCTCCATGATTTGCACCATATGTCACCGTATGCGAGTTTAGGTCAACACACATAAGTTCAAAGTAAATCCAATGACTCAAAGTACCAACAATGAGTTGATGACCTTGCCTGAGATGGCCAACTACCTCGGTCTGGCGGAGCGCACCATCTACCAGTGGGCGCAGCAGGGGAAAGTGCCCGCATTCAAGCTGGGTTCCTCATGGCGATTCAGGAAACTGGAAGTGGACGGATGGCTGGAAACACAGCGCACCGGACCCAAACCGACACCTCAAAGCTATCTCACCGACTCAATCCCACCACCTCGCTCCAATTTCCGAGATAAGAAAGAAAAGCAGCAGGAACATCAGGCCCAGATATCCGATTGTAAAGCCGACGTTCTCAAAGTCCTTGCCGATGAGACCCGAGACGTGTGGACGATCGAACAGTTTGAGGACGTCCATTCACCTGAGATAGCGGCGGCGGCAATCGAGCAGCTTCGCAAAACAAAGAAGATCGCTGTGAGTGAGGAAAAAGGCCTGCAGGGGCAGCTCGTAACAGTAATTCGAAGGGCATGACACATGCGGCATATTGAGGAGTGTGCCGCATGCGGTTCGTAGTTTGGAATGTGAGGTAGTGGCTGGATAGAACACCAGATACCGTTGCCGTGAGGATCCCACTCGGGCGGACGGTCTCAGTTGGCGCCCACGAAGTCTTGATTCTGCGCCGAGATGGGTAGATTGAAGACATCGCGCAGGAAGGCCGCATCAACTTTCGTAGCCCGTTGGCCCACCTGGTCAGCAAGTTTGGACTTGGTCCCAATTACGACGGCGTCATAGCGCATACGGACCCCGTAAAACTCTCGTACTGGGCTGTTGAGCCAACTGCCAATGTCGGTCTGGATGCCGGTTCCCTTGGCCTGGCACTAATCACAAAAGACCAGCAGCCTATCCTCGTCCAGATCACGCTGGAGGTATCTGTTGATCCAGAATACGCGAATCTGACCTGACCCCTTCAAACGAGTCCAGTTGAAAATTGTAGAAACTAGACTCGTTTGAAGGGGTCAGGTCAAGGTGGCGCAGAGAGCCGCAGTTCCGCTACTCCACCCATGATAGCGATCGGCCCATAGCACTGGTGCAGCGGGAGATATTGAAGGCGTAAGTGCTCATTCAATTGCGCATCATCCGTGAGATGGGATCCTGAGGCTCTAGTCCTGAGCCCCGCCGAATGGCTCGAAGGAGGCCTGAAACCGGGTGGAACCCACGGATGTGGGGCCTTTTCCGGGAGAACCACGCCGCATGGCTACCGATTACTTGAACACGCCCCGGTAGCCTCCATGCTCGCCCGGCTTAACGCCGTTGCTCGACTTCGACTACTGCCCGTGGCGTTACCATAGTCCAATATTAGGCAATCGAATTCGGGAGGGGACCAGATGGCAGGCACAACTCAATCAGGGGGCAGCGAGGTTCGCTACGGGAATCGGATGGAAGGGAACGTAGTTGCGGTTACTGGGGCGGGGAGCGGCAATGGCCGTGCCAGCGCCATGCGCCTGGGCCGGGAAGGTGGGTCCCTCTTCATCAGCGACATTTCCGGTGAGCGACTTGAGGACACCCTCTCTGAACTGGCAGAGGCTGGCATTGAGGCAGCAGGCGGAGTTTTTGACGCTTCAAACATTGCCGATGCGCCTCGATTTATCGACGCGACGCTGGAGCGATATGGCCGTCTCGATGTCCTCGTCAACAACGCGGGCGCGGTCAAGCCGGAGTCCTTCCCTGAGGTGACCGAGGGAAACTGGGATTGGACGATGGATCTCAACCTCAAGGGCGCGTTTTTCGTGATGCAGGAAGCCGCAAAGGCGATGATGCGGGAGCGTTCCGGCAGCATCGTCAACATCGCATCGGTCGCGGGCACGTGGGGCGGACCCACGTCATCACCGCCATACGCTGCGGCAAAGGCGGGGCTGATCAATCTCACAACCGTGGCCGCAGCCAGTCTGGCACCATACGGCGTGAGGGTGAACGCGATCGCTCCGGGAATAATCGACACCGCATTTCACGCGCCCGTCGATCTCGAAATCGGTCAAAAGCTGCTGGGCCTCCCGCCCGGAGAGCACATCCAAACCCGCATCGAGAAAATACCGCTCGGTCGACTGGGCCTGCCTGAGGATATCGCTGCGGCCGTGGCGTTCCTGGCGAGTCGAGATGCCGATCACATTAGCTCACAAACCATAATCGTCGCCGGTGGAATGATGAGCCTTTAGGTGTAGTTCTAATTATGGAGGAGGACCGGGCTATCCGGCTCTACATCTCTGGAAAGATCACCGAGGCTCAACTCGACATACAGCGCAAGTTCATTACTGAGCGGGTCGAATACGCCCGCGAGGAGCTGGATAGTCTAAAGGAAGAGGAGAGGGCTCTGGAGCATCGCGACCGGATAGCCGATAGCATTCAGGCGATGGCGGAGGAGATCGGTGCCGGTATCGATGCGTTGACGGACAATTAGCGGAAAGAAGTCCTGAAGCTTGTTCTTGACCGCATCGGAATCGACGGTGAAGGCAACGTGAAAATCAGCTTGACGATACCCAAGCCTGAGTTTTTGCGATTTGAACTGACCTTCTCCCCGATAACCGCGCCAACCTAAGTGTTAGTTTTCTGGGATGATTCCGGCCTCATACAGAGGAGATTCATTCCGTGAA
>CAUZJA010000100.1:0-9812 GCA_963579925.1 Dehalococcoidia bacterium
ATCGAGCGCACTTGCGAAAGCATTGTGGTGCTGGATGAAGGCAGAGTTGTTGAGATGGGCCCGGTTACTTCGTTCACGGAGGAGACCGAGGCGATTGCCGTTGAAGTAGATGAGAACCGCGAGGAGTTGATTGCGGCTCTCAAAGAACGCGGGGTTGAACCACTGGTCGATGGCAGTTCGATTATTGTTGAAGGTGTGATTGGTGATCAGTACGATCTGATCCGTGACGCACTTGTTGCCGCCAACGCTCCACTTCGTCGGATGGCACCTCGCCGACATGAGCTGACTGAGATCTTCGAGAGAGACGTCGAATGACGACTCCTCGAGCTGGTCAGCCGGGCCGTTCCGGTGAAGTATTTGATATTGGCTATCAGAACTATGAAGGGCCTCGGGAAGGTCGGCGTAGAGCACGCCGGGCCGTCTATAAAGAAGGCATTCGGATAGCTCTGGGTATTGGCCGCGGCGGACGTGCCAAGATCATGCCTTGGGCGTTCATAATCGCGGTAGCCATTCCTGCACTAGTGCTGGCGTTGATCGCTGGAACAGTCGACCGCCTCACGGGGGGACTGGGCGATGAAGTGGTCGATCTTCCTTCCCATGGCGACTATTATGGAATCGCATCAGTCATCTTTCTAATTTTCGCCGCATCTGTTGGCCCTGAACTGCTCTGTCCAGACCGGCGTGATCGCGTAATCAATCTTTATCTGGTAAGACCGATTACCGGAACCGATTACATCCTTGCCAGATGGGCGGCGTTCCTCACCATCATGACTCTGGTGGCATGGTTGCCACAACTTGTGCTGCTTGCCGGTCTGGCATTTGGTGCCGAAAACCCCGGCACCTACCTGCAGGACAACTGGGCCGACATCCCGCGCTTCCTGGCATCAGGATTTACGCTTGCCGTTTATGTCACAGGCATAGCGCTGGTAGTTGCGAGTTTCACGACTCGTAGGGCCTACGCAGCGGTGTTTATAATCGGTATCTTCGTGATATCTCTGCCGTTTGCAGAGGGGCTGTCCGGCGATATTGGTGGGACGGTTGGTGAGTACCTGTCGCTACTTAATTTCGGGCAAATACCACTGCTGATGAACGACATCATTTTCAACGAGAAGAACCTGGCAACTGAAAATACGCTGGCAACTCAGCTGCCCAAGCTCACACAAATCGCCTGGTACGCGTTCATGACAGTTGGGCCGTTTCTGTTGATGTGGCGTCGCTACTGGAAGATAACCCCGTGACCACAAACGGTATAAATCCAACTATCACGGTTGATCACGTTTCGCGCTGGTTTGGGAGCGTGGTTTCGGTTGCCGATATCTCATTTAATGTGAGACCCGGCATCACTGGTCTTCTAGGCCCCAATGGTGCGGGTAAGACCACGCTGCTACGGATGATCTGCGGACTAGCTGGTGTGTCTGAAGGCACCGTGACGATGCTAGATCAGTCCGTGAGGAACAATCCAGATATCTACAAGCGCGTAGGCGTGATGTCAGAACATGAGGCGGTCTATGGCTTCATGAACGGTCGGGATTTCGTAAATTTCGAAGCGAAGCTGCGAAGTGTTCCAGACCCTGATGCTGCGACGGACGAGGCCGTGGCATACGTAGGGCTTGAGCATGCCGCAGACAGGCCAATGGGAACTTATTCGCGGGGTATGCGGCAGCGAATGCGACTGGCAGCGACCATCGTGCATAAGCCAGAAGTGCTGCTGCTTGATGAGCCACTCAATGGTACGGATCCGCGACAGAGGATTCAGTTCCAGGCGTTGCTCCATCGCCTCGCTGATGAAGGTCGCACGATACTCATCTCATCGCACATTCTTGAAGAAGTAGAGCAACTGGCGGACACGGTTCTGCTAATTGTCGCCGGGAAGCTGGCGGCGTCAGGAGATTACCGAGCCATCAGGGCAAAGCTGAATGAGCAGCCATACCACGTAAAAATTGTTTCAGATAAGCCACGCGAGTTGGCAAGCCTGATAGTAGGCATGGAAGCGATGGACGCTGTGAATGTGGATTCTGAAGGCGCCATGATAGTGCTCACACGCGACCTGCTCAAGCTGCAACGGGAGCTCCCAAAATTGGCGCAAGCTGGCGATATCAGACTGCTCCGCGTAGAGCCGTTGGATGACTCACTTGAGAGCGTCTTCGGCTACCTGGTGGCTGGCTGATATGTCACTAATCTACACATTGACACTTCGGCAACTGGCCGGTAAGTGGCGACTGATCATCATTGTTGTTCTAGCAATCCTGCCGATCGTGATGGCATGGGTATCGACGATAGCGGATCCCAGACCGGATCACAGCGAGATTGATGACGTGTTGATCAACGGCATGTTTGCAAGTGCCATCCTTCCAATAATCGTTCTCGCTCTGGCTACCGCAGCGCTCGGCAATGAGGTTGAGGATAAGACGCTGGGCTTCCTGGTGCTGAATCCTCTGGCTCGATGGCGCATTGTGCTTCCGAAGCTGTTGGCGGCCGTAACCATTGGTGGACTAGTGGTGGTTGTGAGCGGCGTCATCGCTGCGCTTCTGGCGTTTGAAGGCGACGCTACCGCTGCGGTTGCAGTGGCCCTCGCTCTACTTGCCGGCGTTGCAGCCTACTCATCACTGTTCTTATGGCTCGGTTTGATGACAAGTCGAGGGCTGGCCGTCGGCTTGCTTTACGTATTCCTCTGGGAGGGACTGTTCTCCAACTTCGTTTCAGGAATTCGGGTTATCAGCATCCGCGAATACATCATCTCAATAACAAATGTGGCCGATGACAGCCGCTTCGCATCACCTGATCAGGACCCCGTGGCTTCTACCACTGCCATCGTTGGCCTGATAGTCGTATTCACCGTGTTCTTGCTGCTCTCAGTCAGACGCCTCCAGCGTATGGACGTCCCCTGAATCCCGGTCCGGGCTCACCGGCCGATGTTACGTCTGAACGCCTGATTCTTCGTTCGATGGGCGTGGACGTGATGAGAGCGATTGTGGACGGTCGCCGAGACGATGCGGCCGAGCATCTGGGATTCGATATTCACGCCGATATGTTCGGTGAAGACGGAGGCGCACCGACGCACTTCCTGCGGATGCTTGAAAGTGATCCAAGCTTCGCCCCCTGGGGGCCGCGAGCGATGGTGCTCGCCGACGAGAACTTCGCAATTGGCCACATCGGCTTCCACACATCGCCAAACCGGCCATACCTGGAGCCGTACGTTGGGCAGGGCGTCGAGATGGGCTACACCGTCTTCGCGGACTACCGTCGACATGGGTACGCGTCAGAAGCCATAACTGCATTGGCGGGCTGGGCCAACGCTGAGCACGATGTAGAGAATATCGTTATCAGCGTATGCGTCGCCAATGCGCCGTCACTGGCGCTCGCCAAAAAGCTCGGCTTCACCAAAGTTGGCGAGCATCAGGATGAGATTGATGGCCTTGAGATTGTGCTGAGTGTAAGTACACCCTGATTTGTGTGTGACTGCCGAGCATGAGACGATTTCACCTGCAATCGGGTTTTGAATCCAAGATGGTCAGGAATTACGAACAAGTAACTGTGAAGACTCACAAGCGCATTACATATCTTCCGTTCGCTCTTCTGCTTCTGATGGTTGCAGCCATCGCTTGCGGTGGTGTGGAGCGCGAAACAATTGATCGATCGACTCCGTTCGTGAGGCCACCGGATCCCACCGCCACGCCACCGGTGACGCCGCTGCCGTCTGCGCGCTCCATAGAGGTGGACTCATATCTGTTAACACCAGTGGATGTCAGCTTCGTTAACGATCAGCCCGGGTTAGCGTCTGTCGCGCTCACCCTGGACATATCCGTGCATCCAAGAATCCCCGTCGCCACCATCAAGTGGGGGCCCCGTCTTGAATTCACAGAGATCAACATCGAGCCATTTAGGACGACCCCAACCGGTCAGCCGAAGAAGCTGGTCGTACGGCTCTCATGGGGACGAAGTAATTTTGTCGATCTGAGGCCTGACCCCGAGGTGAGTCGCCTCGACTACACGATAGTTGGTGGCACAACGCGTTCGTTCGTCATCGGGTTCAATGCCCGCATCCCCAGCAGTGAGGCGGATGGTCTGACTCTCACGGTGCTTGAGGGAACGGTGGATGAGCATCAGGATGGGGTAGCGGTTGAGATTGCCTCGATCCCGCTGGTGACACCGGCTTCACATCCTGCGCCAAGATTGTTCGAAGTGGAACCAGACGATTTCCTGACAGTAGAAGCCCCAATCACCGTGGGATGCCGCAGCAACGAAATATTCCTGGCAGGAACTTTGAGCAACAGCGCCAGCCATGACCTGACCATCGGCCTGATAGAGCTCGTAGTGTTCGATATCGATGGATTACCGCTGGGCGAGCTAGCAGTGAATCGCTCAGGACGTCAGGTTACGGGCAACTTCCTGGATCGCGCCGCCGATGATCCCTTCCGGTCCGATGAGACGTCAGAATTTGGGTTCATCATCCCCGCTGACGCTGGCGTCTGTGCAAGCGGTATTGAATGGGCGCTCATCCATGGCACGTCACTGATCGCCACAGGTCAGCTTCAGGGCAGCTGACCAGACATCAGGTAGCTGCGGAAGATTTCGACCGAATAAACCCGGAACAACGAAATTACTTTCGGCAGATGTAAATGTTGTTTAACGGGTTCGTTGACGCCTGGATTTCAACGTTGGTAAAGCCAGCCTTTTCCAGCATCGACATGGCCAACTGCTCGCCCCACGCCGTGCCGAGGCCTGCGCCGCCTTCTGCAAGCGATACGGTCATGCAGTGCATAGTGCTGACCGTGTACATCCACGGTGCCATCGGGTTGTCGAGGTTCTCCTCAAGATTGCTCGATGCCCTGACGTCGATCATCAGATACCGCCCACCATCACTGAGGTGCTTGTATGTCTCGTTCAGTGATGATTGGGGATCTGCCTGATCGTGAACCGCGTCGAATGTGGTGATCAGATCAAACTGCACATCATCCGGCAGGTCAGCGGCGTCCTGGACCGCCAGGGTGGCGTTCGGGAGGCCAAGCTCTTTCGCTTCCGCATTGCCTAGCGCGATAGCGTCTTCTGCGATGTCGTATCCGGTGATGCTTGAGTTTGGATACACGCCAGCCAGAATGTTCACGTTATGGCCGGTTCCGCAGCCGATATCGCATACGGAGATGCCCTTTTGTAGTTGGTCTTCAAGCCCTGGAACCACGCGAACGTAGCGGTCAATTAGAAACTCGTCGTACTCACGCCGCCGCATCTCATCCATTAGCGCTGTGAACTCCGGACGGTACGCGGAGTACGGTACGCCGCCGCCGTTCTTAAACGAATCGACGATGGGCTTCATTTGAGTACCGAACAACGTGATCATAGAAGCGTTCATTGCGCGATTCTTGCCCGTATCGCCAGCTAGCGATTCCGCATGCTCATCGGGCAGTGAGAACGCCTGCGTTTTAGGATCGTAATCGACGATGCGCCCGCAGGTGACTGCGCTAGCCCACTCCCGGACATATCGCTCGTTGAGACCAGCGCGCGTCGCCAGCTCCTGACTCGTCGCTGATCCAATCGACAGCGCCTCCCACAGACCGGTGCGATGCCCCACATCGATCATCATCGTCATCGCTGCTCCACCATAAATATCGATGAGGCGCTCGGCGAAGGGTTGGGTGGTCAAGGTTGGGGCTCCTATGGATTCAGTTTCGGGTACGAGCCGCACTTTATTAGATCGGCGAGCCACGCAATGCAGGTTGCCGCTACAATCGCCTCTGATACCACTGACATCTATTCGCCCCACCCTGATCGCGAGCAACCGTGGCAAGCACTGATCCCAATCGACCCAACATTCTCTTCATTCTGAGCGACGACCAGGGGGCGTGGGCGATGAACTGCGCTGGGACGTCTGACCTGCGGTCGCCCAATCTTGATCGGCTGGCTGCAACGGGGATTCGGTTTGAGAATTTCTTTTGTGCGTCGCCCGTATGTTCGCCGGCGAGGGCATCGATTCTGACGGGGCAGATTCCATCGCAGCATGGTGTTCAGGACTTCTTGCGGGCCGGTAACTCAACCAAAATGCCGGGCGACGGTAAGGCCATCGAATATCTCGCTGGCCGAACGACCTACACGGAGCTTCTTGCCGACAGCGGTTACGAATGCGGGCTGAGCGGCAAGTGGCACATCGGTGACTCAGCTACGCCGCAGTGTGGGTTCTCGTACTGGGATGTGCATGCGCTGGGGGCGGGCAACTACTACAGCGCACCGATGTTTAAGGATGGTGACGTGTACACCGCCGAGGGCTACGTGAGCGATGTCATCACTGACAATGCACTCGGCTATCTGGAGACGCAGCAGGGCAGCGACATACCGTTCTCGCTCAACGTCCATTACACCGCACCGCACGCCCCGTGGGAGCGGCACGAGCACCCTGCGGATCTGTATGACTACTACTACGACAACTGCGCGTTTGAGTCGGTGCGGTGGGATCCGCTGCACCCGAATCAGCTCGCCAAGCAGGAGTATCCGCAGATCGGCGGGACGGAAGAGGAACGCCGAGTCGTTCTGAGCGGCTACTTCGCCGCGATTGAGGCGATGGATGCCAACATCGGGCGGCTGATCGACTGGGTGGAGGCGAACGATCTGCGGGAGAACACCGTGATCGTATTCACCGCCGACAACGGCATGAACATGGGCCACCACGGCATCTGGGGCAAGGGCAACGGCACCTACCCGCCAAACATGTTCGACACGGCAACCAAGGTGCCAGCGCTGGTGTCGCGCCCGGGCCACGTGCCGCAGGGCGAGGTCAATTCCGAACTGCTCAGCCACTACGATCTGATGCCGACGTTGCTCGACTACGTGGGCCTCTCCAATCCAGAAGCAGACAGCCTGCCGGGGCGTAGTTTTGCGAGAGTGCTGAACGGCGAGTCGATGGGCGCAGATCGGCCAGTAGTCGTGCTGGACGAGTACGGTCCGACGCGCATGATCCGCACTGATGCGATGAAGTACGTTCACCGCTACCCCGAAGGCCCAAACGAGTTTTACGACCTTGAAGCGGACCCAGACGAATCGTCCAACGAGATCGATAACCCCGCGTATCAGCGGTCGATAGACAGCATGCAGGCGCAGCTGCAGGAGTGGTTCGACCGGTACACGGAGCCGGAGCGCGATGGCTCAACGCAGGCTGTGATGGGGCGTGGGCAGTTGGATCTGGTTGGTGGTGAGGCGGAGGCGTTCGGGCAGGATCTGGTTTATCTGCATGAGTGCCTGCCGCACGGGCATTGAGCGCAGGGCGCTGAAGAGCAATTCGTGAACGGCCGCTACGGGGTGAGCGCGGGATCGCCAGGTCAACGGCCCCGAACCGGGCGCACGCCATGCGCCCCTACGGTGTGGGCATCCGGCGGAAGAAGCGGGTCTTAGACCCGCCGCTACCGAAGAGGGCGAGCCGCTAGTAGGCGGCGCCGGGGCCTCCAAAGACTGCGTTTCCTTTTTCGATTGCCTCGCTTAGTTTGTCCACGGTTACTTCTTCGCCGGACTGGCAGAGGTTGATTACGTAGGCTTCTCGTTCGACTTCCAGTTTGGCGATCTTGAGGATGTCGTCTACTTTGTCGATTGGGACGTTGATTACGCCGTGGAGGTCGGCTGCGATGAGGTCGCCGGGGCTGACGGTGATTCCGCCGACGTCGACTGGTTCGTTGATTAGCTCAGGGTGGACGTAGGCGTGTGAGACGAGGACTTCTTTGGCCCAGAAGGGGAAGCCGATCTCTTCAGCTTCGTTGAGGTCTCGGACTCCGCCGTCTGTGATGGCGCCGACTGAGCCGAGGGCTTTGGCGATGTTGCCCTGGACTTCGCCCCAGTAGGAGCCGGTTGGGTTGGGGTAGTCACGGTCGTGGACTACGATCATTCGGGGAGTTGGGATGGCGAGGATGCCTTCCCAGTAGTCTTGTCGGGAAGTTGGGTTGCTGGACTGGCGTGCGGCGGAAATTGTCAGCGTGACGGCGTAGCCAATGGTGGTGGGCTGCTTGGGGGTGATGGAGCGGATCTCCGGGCGCATATAGCCCTCTGTCCACGCTCTGAACGGCAGTCGCTCAAGGGAGTTGGAAATGGTTGGGGTGTCGAGCTGGCGCAGGGCGTCGAGCTGGGCGTCTGAAACTGTTGCGAAGTCGGGCATGGGGCTCTCCATGTAGTTGGTATCTAAAAGGATGTGGGAGAGTCAGGATTGCACATGGCCTGTCAATTCAGGTGGTGTGCCAGTGAACAACCGGCGGCAGGTTCAGGGTGCGTTAGCTGGGCCGGACTCAACTTCCGATCGGCCCTGGAGCGCCTGGGTTAGCGTTGTATCGTCCGCGTACTCGAGGTCGGCGCCTGCTGAGAGGCCGCGGGCGAGTCGGGTTACGGAGATTCCGAGTGGTGAGATCAGGCGCTGAATGTACATCGCAGTCGCCTCGCCCTCGAGGTTCGGGTTGGTGGCGAGGATTAGCTCTTTGACCACGCCGTCGCGGAGTCGTTCGAGCAGTTCTTTGAGCTTGAGGTCGTCTGCGCCGATGCCGTTTACGGGCGAGATGACGCCGTGGAGCACGTGGTAGAGGCCGGAGTAGGCGCGGGTGCGTTCGATGGCCAGTGCGTCGAGCGGCTCCCCGACGATGCAGATGCGGGTCTGGTCACGTCTGTCGTTCGAGCAGATATCGCACGGAGACTGCTCTGAGATGTTCTGGCAGGTCTCGCAGAGGACGATGCGGTCTTTGATCGCCACGACGGCCTTAGCAAGCTCCTGCGCCTCTTCACGTGGCATGCGGATCATGTGATACGTGAGGCGTTGAGCGCTCTTTGGGCCAACGCCGGGTAGCTTGCGGAACGCGTCGATGAGGCGGGCCACAACCGGCGACGCCGATGGTGCGAAGTCTGACGGCATGCGGTGTTAGAGGCTCAGTCCTGGAATGTTGAGGCCGCCTGTGATGGCACCCATTTTCTCGGATGCACTGGCTTGGGCCGCGTCCATCGCTTCGTTCACTGCAGCGAGCACGAGGTCCTCGAGCATCTCAACATCTTCAGCATCGACAACTTCCGGATTGATCTCGATCGACTCCAGCTTAGTGCCACCGATGACGGTGACTTTGATTGCGCCACCGCCGGCTGATGCTTCGGTGCGAGTCTCTGCGATTTCTTCCTGGACCTGTCCCATGCGGGCCTGCATCTGCTGGGCCTGCAACATCATTTTCTTGTTCATTCGGGGATGCCTCTTTGGTTGCCTAAGGTGGGTTCTCTACTGACTTGTATCAGCATTGCTATCGTCAATTATGCGGGCGCCCATCGCCATTGCCGCCTTGACTAATGGACTATCGGTTGCCTTTGGTGGTGCGCCGTCGCTGCCCGTTTCGCCCGTGCCATGCTGCGCTCTGACGCCCAACTTTACGCCGAAAGCCGCCTCCACCGCATCTTCTACGACGATCCTGCCACGTGGGTCGCCCAGTTCCTCTGCCATACGTTCTGCATTGGATTTATAGGTGAACTGGAGGATCAATTCCTCCCCCACAACTTCGTGGGAGATCGCCCCTCGCATGAGCGGGCCAAGGACGAACTTCTTGCCTTTTGTGCGGGCGAGTGCGCGCAGGAGTTGATGCCATTTTTCGTCGGGCGGTTTGCGCGGCGCTGATGTAGGAGCCGGAGTGGCCTCGGCGGGTGGGCCTTCGGCGATTGATGCGGCGGGCTGCTCTGGTGTTGGCGCGGTCGCTGGCGGCGTCGCTGGCGGTGCGGCAGGTGGGGCGGCTGGCTGCGCACGCGGCGGCTGCGCCGGGGCGCGTGCAGGCTGTCGCGGAGCAGGCGCAGGCGCCGGTGCAACCCTGGCGGGCAGT
>CAUZJA010000101.1:0-9795 GCA_963579925.1 Dehalococcoidia bacterium
ATCCGGTCCCAGAGCAGTTCAATGTTGAGAGGGTCCTCCCCAATGATGAATTGGCCGACGAACTCCTCAATCAGTCTGACCTGAGCCTGAATATCGTCAAGGTGATTGGAGTAAGAACTGCCAGCAATGCGCTCGCCCATTCCTGTGATTCCTTCATCCGTCTCCATGAGAATAAACAGAAAGTACCTTCCGCCAACATACGGCGCATCATTCTCAACCACTATTGTTTTGACGTCAGTGACTTTCATCTCAAATCCTTCTTGGAGTTTGGGTAGGCAATCATCGGCTCGCCAGATGACGCCGGGAGTGTATACCCGTTCACCCATCTGGTCCCCTCTACAGGCTTATCCCCTCTCCCATTTGGGGAGAGGGCCAGGGTGAGGGCGCTTTGATCACCGGCGCATCACTGAGATACCCTCCACGCTACATACACGCCACACCAATGGATCAGCCATCTTGCCACCCCACATCAGATCCTTCCAACCCCCTGACCTGACCCGCATCCAGGACATAGCCGCCGCCGCATGGCAGCCCGTGTTCAAGTCGTCAGAAGAGCTCCTCAGAACTGACCTCTACAACATGGTCAGCCCCGACCCCGAGTCAGCGAAACGAGGCCAAGTAGCAGACGCCTGCGCCGGTATAGGCAATCTCGACGTGTGGGTGGTCGAAGATGGCTATGAGATCGTGGGTTTCATCACCGCAGATCTGAATCGAGACACACTCGTCGGCGAGATCCGCAACAACGCCGTCGACCCCAATCGGCAGTCGGGCGGCATCGGCAAGCTGATGTACGACTTCGTGATGGAGCGCATGAAGGAAGTCGGCATGAAAGCAGTCAGAGTGAACACAGGGGCTGATGAGGCCCACGCACCAGCACGCCGAGCCTACGAAAAGGCGGGCTTCGAGCGGTCGATACCGTCGGTTATGTACTACCGGGAGTTGTAGCCCGCGGCTGAAGTGTATGGTTGCCGAATTGAGTAATCCAAACAGATTGGCATGGGACGGAAACTGTGAAAGCCAAACTAGCTGACATCACCCGCGACCACATGCGTGAATACGACATCCCCGGCGTTGCACTCGCAGTAGTTCGCGACGGCGAAATCGTTCATGAGGACGGCGTTGGACTTGCGAGCGTTGCCGGTGAGGCTCCAGCGGGACAGCGGACAGCGTGGCCCATCTGCTCCCTGACGAAGTCGATGACATGCACAGCGGTGATGCAACTCGCTGAGCAGGGACTCATCGATATCGATCAACCTGTATCAACCTATCTACCTGCATGGCGCGTCAAAGACCCGGACGCTGGCCCTCAAATCACCGTGAAGATGCTAATGCACCATGGAAGTGGCCTTGGGCGCGTCGGATTCCAGGACCGCGTGCGGCAAGAGCCCGTGAACCCGTACCCAACGCGTGAATCGCTGATGGAAGCCATCACTGGCGCTGATCTCCAGAGCGAGCCCGGGCGATTCTGGGCGTACTCGAACGAAGGTTTTGCCACACTGGGCCACATCGTCGAAAAGATCAGCGGTATCCGGCTGGAGGAGTACTTCCTCACAAAAGTGTTTGAGCCGCTGGGCATGACCGACACGCGTGTGCACCTCGCCGACTGGCGTGCTGCATCTGATCGAACGGTCAACTACATTCGTGAAGAACTGGGCGAAAAAGCCGACGGTGCTCCACATGGCAAGTACCAGCCCGGCTTCTTGCCCGAGGACTACCAGACGTACCTCTCCACCGGCGGAATCGTCAGCACGGCCCATGACCTAGCGCTCTACCAGGCCGCGGCGATGAACTACGACGGCAGTCCAGTGCTGGGACGCGACGCGCTGGAGCAGATGCAGAACACAGCTTTCGAATACGGCGATACCAACTGGGGCTACGGGTTTGGTTGGTCAGTCTTCTGGAGTGGCGACACACGCGTTGTTGGTCACGCTGGGGGGATGGTCGGCCTGAACACGTTCTCGCTGTTCGTGCCAGATGAGCAGATCGGCGCGGTGGTAGTAACCAACCGCAGCGAAGCAGGCGCGTTCGAACTGGCCGAAAAGCTACTCGGTGAAGTGCGTGGGACACCACTCTGGCGCGACTCGACCAGAAAACCTCTGCCATTTGAAACAAACTACGCCGCACCCACCGACGAATCACCGTCAGCGTTCGATGGCGACTACGCACACGGTGACGTAGTCACGCGAATAGCGGGCATCGATGGTGGCATAAATCTCAAGCTGATCAGAAACGGTGTCGAGGTATTTGAAGACGTAGCTACACGCGTCGGTCCGGAGTCATTCCTGTCACGGAACGCAGCGCAAATCATGCAATTCAACCGTGATGAGGACGGCCAGGGAGCGACGCTCTTCGAAGCAGGACTACTGTGGCAGCGGGTATCCGGTTCTTGAGCGGTGTTGTAGAAATTGTTGGAGCCGAGCGTCAATCACTGTCGCCACTATTCACTGATCCCCGCCCGCTGAGTCCGGGCATCGACATGGTGTTAGAGAACCTTGGGGGCGCAGCCTTTGCTGATGACGCGACCACGCCGCGCGCTACTTTGCTCACGTTGGCCGGCTACGCCTACTTCGGCGGTGACGCATCTTCCGATGGCGCTAGCGTCCTGATCGGACTGCTAGATGATCGCTGGCGACTAATCATTGGCGATCAGCAGTGGTTGGAACGCGTGCAATCACAGGTATCGGGAACAACGTCAATTAATCGGATGACGTTCTCGCGAGAAGCGTTGGATATCGACGTGTTGCGCCAGCGATCAGGGGTTTTGCCCGATGCCACTGAAATAGTTGCCGTTGACGCCGATATAGCCTCACGCATGCACCTTGAAATAGAGAACAGCGGATTCCTCGGAGTATTCCAAACTCCCGAGGCGTTTATGGCCGGAGCGATGGGCTTCGTTGCCCTGCGCGGCGGAAAGGTGGTCTGCGGCGCAACCGCAGCAACAATGTCTGCCAACGCTGTCGAGATCCAGATCACGACTTCCGAGGCCGCACAGCGCCAGGGTCTCGCCACCGCCGTATCTGCAGCGCTAATCGTCCACTGCCTTGAGAACGGCCTGGAGCCACACTGGTCGACAACAAACGAGCCATCGCGCGGACTGGCGGAAAAGCTGGGCTACGTGAAGGACGCTACACATCAGACGCTGGTGCGGGCGTCCTGATCTGAATCTAAGAGCTCCCATAGTGCGATGAGGCAGACCGGTCCCTTCTCCCCCCCGGTAGAAGGCCAGGATGAGGGGGCTGTTCCGCCTTCGCCGCTCCGCTGCACATACCAGCTCCGCTGTGCCCGTGCGGCAGGCACCTCACACGTTGATAATCTCAAACCTCGCCGCGTAATCAACACCCATCTCCGCACCGGCCCAACTCGCGTTGTCCCTGAGAAATGAGTCGGGATCAAACTCACGGCCAAGGCCCTTGATATAGGCCTCATGCTCCTTGAGCGAGGCAACACCTTTATCGATGTGATCGCTGACATCGACAGTATGCTCAGCGCCCGGAGAGCCAGCCACTGCGACCATGCGAACACCATTCCATGGTTCTAGTCCCTCGGCGAGCAGATCCTCGAAGATCCAACGGTTACCTGCATCCCGCGCACCGTCCAACACTGCTTCTCCCACTGCCCTATGGTCGGCCATGTTCAACATGCCAGACGGCCACTTCAGATGAAAACCCCCGGTGATCACGATGTCTGGCTTGTGCCGCCTGATGGCCCCTGCAATATCGTGCCGCAGCGGAAGACCGTACTCCACGACGCCATCTTTGTGGTCGAGGAAATCGACCGTATCGACGCCCACAACTGCGGCGCTGGCAAACTCTTCTTTCACTCGTAGCGGCGCCGTCTCATCGGGATGCATGCCGTCGATGCCCGCTTCGCCTTTGGTGACCATCACATACCCAACCCACTTGCCCTGCGAAGTCCATCTGGCAACTGCACTGGCAGCTCCATACTCAAGATCATCAGGATGAGCCACGATCGCAAGAGCTCTCTGCCAGTCTTCGGGTACCGCCTGTAGTCCGTCGCCGTCGGTCATTCGAGTTTCCTCCGCGTATGAGCAGTCAATTCAGATTGCCCCGATGATAGCGGAGCGGGCGCAGTGGTGCCCGGTACGGATCGCGGTGGGAGAAGGGCTAATTCTGCCGTACACTTGCGCACCGTTGGCTATCTTCCGCCCGGACCATCAGGAGCGCTCCGCCTGTGCCGCATGAACATCCGAACGTCGTATTCATCATTGCTGATCAACTGAAGGCAACGGCGCTTCGGATGTATTCAGACATTGGGATTGAAACACCGGCACTTGAGCGACTTGCCCGGGAGGGCGTGCGGTTTGAGAACACTGTGACGCCGCATCCGCTGTGTGTACCGGCTCGAACTTCGATGATGACTTCTCGGTACCCGCACTCCACCGGATGCCGACGCAACGAGACGCTGATGCCGCCGGGTGAGTTGCACGCATTTCGAATCTGGAAGGATCTGGGCTACCGAACCGGCTTCTTTGGCAAGAATCACTGCTTCATCCAACGGAGCGATCTGGAGCTGCTTGATGTGCGCTGTGAGATTTCGCACGGTGGGTTGCCAAAAGCAGACTATCTGGGCGAGGTAGCTGGCACGAAGGGTATGGACTGGGTTGTGCCTGAGTCTGTGATCAATGAATCACATGCCACACGCCGAGACATGCCGGATCCAAACAACACCGTGAGCTACGCGGTCACGGGTCATCCGCTCGAAGGCTACTCATCGGCCGCAATCGCAACACAGGTTGAATCGTTCCTGGAGCGCCACGTTGCCGGTGACGACTTTGGTGCAAGCGATGGTCCATCGCATGGTGAGTCACGCCCGTTCGCCATCGAGGTCTCGTTCCCCGACCCGCACGCACCCATAGAAGTGCCACGTAAGTACGCCGACATGTTTCCGCCGGAGTCCATCACATTGCCACCGACGCGAGACGGTGAGTTCGATGGCCCGGAAGTTCCTGAGCGCAATCGCGTCTGCAAGCAGATGCTGAGCACGGACGATGCCGACGAGCAGACTGTCCGAGAGGCCATTGCCGTCTACATGGCGATGACGCGATTCGTGGACGACAGCATTGGCCAAATACTCGACAAGCTGGACGCGCTGGGGCTCCGTGACAACACCATCGTGGTCTTCACCGCTGATCACGGCGATTTCGTGGGTGAGCACCGGATGTACGGCAAGGCGGGCGTGTTTTACGACTCGCTGGTGCACGTCCCAATGTTCGTTTCATGGCCGGGTGGCGATGTCCCTGTTGGCGCTACCGAAGATGCGCCAGCCAACACGATCGATCTGCTGCCTACGATTCTTCAGCTAAGCGGAGTTGCAGACTTCACGATTTCCCCGAGCCTTCAGGCAGGTCAGGAACTCGCCTCTGCTGGTCCACGGATGATCTGTGACACGCAATCTGACGTCGTGAACAGCGAGTCACTGCGTCGCCTGCAGGGGCATCCACTTCCGACAGCAACGGGCGCTTCGGCGCGGCCAGCTTCATTCTCCGAATACGGTACAGGGGGAGAGTTGTTCACGCTGAAAATGCTGAACGACCTGCCGATCTCCCGCGGCACGCCAGCCGTTATGAACTCGCTCTGGGCACGGGAAGCGGAAGGCCGCCGCCGCATGGTGCGCACCAAGCAGTGGAAGTACGTTACCGACCCCATGGAGTCGCACAAGCCAACGCCCGGAGAGTCGTCTGCCCGTCCAGAAGATGAGCTATACGATCTGGCCAACGACCCGTGGGAGCTCCACAACGTCGCGCATGAACCCGGCAACCTGCCCGTGATATCCGAGATGCGAGCACATCTGGCCGACTGGATGATCGAGACGGAAGAGTACGACCCCGTGCCACTCCCCACCGTGATTGGCCGCGGCAAGAAGCCGGAAGTAGACACAAACCAGTAGTGAAACGCCGTTCGTCCTTGAGTGACTGGGAATGATTGACTGGATCGCTCCAGCACTACTGAGCCCGTTCCTCTTCTCGATCGTCACGCTGATCGACAAGCGAGTGCTGTCTGAGTTCAAGATTCCGTTTGCCAGCTTCAACCTGTTCGTTGGCGGGACTCAGGGCATGTTCGGACTCATCATCCTGATCGCGTCACCACTCTCGGGCGAAGAACTCCTGACCATCCTCAAGGGCCTGAGCATTGGCATGCTGCAGGGCATTGGTCTAGTGCTGATGTTCTGGCTTCTGCGCCGGGAAGATCCATCTCGGGTAGTCCCCGCAATGCAGACGTCACCGATCTTTGTTGCACTACTGGCCTGGCCGCTATTTGGTGAACAGTTGTCGGCAATCCAGTGGTTGGCCGTAGTGCTTGCTGTAGGGGGCGGGGCGCTCGCATCCGTAAACCTCGGAAATCGCGCCGCCAGCCCGCTGTTTCGGCCCATATTCCTGCTGCTGATCTTCAGTGCAATGACCATGGCGGCATCACAGCTGATCACCAAATCCGTCACCGACGATCTGAACACAACGCACACGGTCGCACTGCGCGGCATCGGCCTTTTCATCGTCATGTGGACCATCTTCGCCCGCCCAGAGTCGATCCGGGGCCTCATCAAATTCCTCAGCAACCGGCGACAGGCACCGTGGCTGATCCTTGCGGAGGGCGCCATGCCGTTCGCCGGCCACATGCTCATCGTGACAGCCATCTCTCGCGGCCCAGTCTCGCTGGTCGCTGCCCTCTGGGGCACGCGGCCCATCTGGGTGTTCCTGGGCAGCCTCGTCGGCTCCAAAGTAGCGCCGAAGCTCATCATGGAAGAGTTCACGCGGCAAGACCTGCCACTAAAGCTGACTTCAGCCGTGATGGTGACGATAGCGATTGTTCTGATTTCGACGAGTTAGCCCCGCCGGAACCCACCCTCCGTGTTGATCTGCTGACCCGTCACCCAGCGCGCCTCGTCTGAGCAGAGCCATACGATCAGTCGAGCCGGATCATCCGGTTGCCACCACTCGCCTTGCGGGAACCGATACCGCGTGCCCTCGAGCTCGCTGGGTGTTGCGTAGCCGGTGTCCACTGGCCCAGGATTGACCGTGTTCACGGTGATGCCCTGGTTGATCAGCGCGTCGCTCAAACTCTCCGTCATCGAAGCGATCGGACCCTTCGATGCGGCGTACGCCAGCTCTTTGGGCATAGAGCCAAGATCCTGACCTGACGTCATCATAATCACGCGCCCACCCGGCCCGGCCTCACGCTGTTTGGCGAACTCCTGAATCAGCATGAGCGAAGCCCGTACGTTGACCGACATGATGTAGTCGGTATCGTCATCTGTGAGTTGCCCTATCGTCTGATTCACATGGGCGGCGTGGTTGAGCACGAGGATATCGACTTGCTCAAACGCCCTGTGTGTCTCGACAAACACAGCTTCAGAGGAGCCTTTGAGCGATAGATCGACTTCGAAATGAGCAATCTTGTGGCCAGCCTCCGTCAGCGACTTTGCCAGTGGCTCGCCAACTTCAGCGCTGCCATCCCAGTACGGCTGCCGCTTGTCGTACTCAACAAACAAGTGAATCCCGAGACTCGCGCCCATCTCTGCCAGCCGCTTCGCAGTCGCGAAGCCAATGCCCTGTGGACGCGTGGCTCCAGTTACAAGTGCCACTCGATCGGCGAGTGGCGAATTATTCGGGAACATGTAGACCTCCTCAAACTCAGGTAGGAAACCAGCTATGTAGTGAGGTCTACTCGCCCGTCATGCTTACTCCCTGGGTCTCTCTTCTAAGTGCCAGCTATGCTGTCTATCTGCAACTCAGTCGTAATATCGATCGCCTTGTAGATTGACCGATAGACCGGACAGTTGTCGGCATGGATACGATGCGCGCGTTCCGCCGCCTCCCGTTTGTCAGGGTTGCTCAGCTTCAGTTTGTAGACGACGTGAATCCTCTTGATCACGAGGACGTTGCCTTCTTTTTCGATCTCGCCGACTGTGTCTGAGCCGTAGGTCTCCGGGTTCGCCGGAATTTCGCGTGCCTCAAGGGCACCGCCAAGTGTTCCAGTTAGTCAGCCAGCGGCAGCTGAAACCACGTAGTCCAGCGTTGTCGCATGGACCGGCAGTGCGCCCGGCTCAACGCCGTAGTGCTCCGCCACCTCAGAATGCACACTGAACCAGACGGGATCATCCTCCCCCGGCACAGTAGCCTTCCGGAGCGCGCCACGAACGCGCTCAATATGGACGTTTGATCGATAGACAACTTCGTCTGACATGGCGTCAAATTCTCCTGATGCTGTGGGGTGCGACTACGGGCCTTTGGTCACCCATGCCTGCTTGCGTGGCTCGCCGATCGATTGCAGTAACGCCGAGATGTAGCCGTAACAGAATGCGAATGCGGTGCCCTGCGCGTCATCGCCGGAAATCCATGGCACGTGGTCTGGCATGAGCATGTACTTGTAGCCGACCTCCTGGTACGTCTTTATCGCCTTGACGAAGTCGATACTGCCTTCGTCAGGGAACGCTTCCATGAAGTCCAGCTTGTGGCCACGGATGTTGCGGAAGTGAACGTTGAATATCTTCTCGCGTGAGCCGAACCAGCGGATGACGTCAAATATCTCTTCGCCTGGATCGTCGAGCATCTCGGTGACGGTGCCCTGGCAGAAGTTGAGGCCGTGATACGGGCTCTCACGCATCTGCACAAACTTCTTCATGCCATCGATGGTGCCCAGCACCCGCGATACGCCCATGTAGCCGTCCGGCGTATACGGATCGTGGGGGTGGCATGCGAGACGAACCTTCGCCTCTTCGGCAACGGGGACCACTCGCTCAAGGAAATAGTCGATTCGCTCCCAGTTCTCTTCGACGCTCAACTCGCCAGCGATGCCCGGAGGTGCGTCCTGGTCCATCTTGGCCCAGCGGAACGTGGAGTTGCTGGAGCCGCCGCGTCCCTCTTCACGCTCTGAGCGTGGGATACCGATGATGTTCATGTTGTACTTGACCGCTGGGATGCCAGCTTCACCAGCCATGCGGATGATGTTCTGAATCGACTCGATCTCTCGATCCCGTTCCGGACTCTTGCCCAGCATCACGTTGGGCGACTGGCTAACTTCAAGTGGGGTTGAACTTAGCGGGATCTGGATCATGTCCAGAGTGATTCCGTAGCCAGCCAGCTTGTCCACGTGGTTCTTCAAGTCGTCAACAACCCACTCATGCGGACTGCCCGGCGGGTCGGAACAGACGTTTACAACGCCCAGCTGCGCCCACTGCTCAAAGTCTGAATCACCCCTGGCCCCAACCTGCGTACCAACGTACATCTACTTACTCCGCTGAAATCGTGTTCATGTCTTAAAAAAGTAGTCCAGAGAATCTGGCCGGAGCATACACCAGCGCGCACATTTCGGTGAAGCCAGTCGGTCTCCCCTACGCTTCCAACAAATACCACTTCGGGAACTTGGCGACGATTGAGTAGAGGACGTCCACCATATTCGCCACTCTGACGCGGGCTACCTGGGAGCAGAGTTGGTACGCGGCGATTCGCTCAAAGCCATGGTCGGCCACCAGCCAGCTGATGAGGTCGTAGAAGGCGATGCGCGCGGCGTCTTCCATTGGTCGCGCGCTGCCCACGGACATGATGAACTCATCACCCTCGATGCGCGGCGTCTCGATGCGGCGGCCCTTGATCAACTCGACCGTGAACGTACCCGTAGTCGGCACCTCCGGCGCCACACCGCACACCTCCGCGTCGCCTTGCGTGACGTGCCCGTCGCCCAGATACAGCGATGCGCCCTCGATGTTCACCGGCAGGTAGATGGTGTTGCCCGCGCACACATCAGCCGCGTCCATGTTGCCGCCATGAAATCCGGGTGA